>JAISAX010000488.1 GCA_031266495.1 Opitutaceae bacterium | reverse complement strand
GGAGAGCACGCGTCTCGCGTGCTGGCTTGGGCGTCTCGCCCAAGCCTTTTCTGCCGAACCGAACCGTGTTCGGCGAGACGCCGAACACAGCACGCGAGACGCGTGCTCTCCCCGGACCGGATCGGCATCAAAATACCCTCGTCTGCGTAACATCAGTGAAATAACTGAAGTTACGCGGACTGCCTTGAAGTGGCACGGGCTTCCAGCCCGTGGACGGATCGGCAGTAAAGCGCCGCCTCCCTGCTCACCTTCGTGTCATTCACTGTAAACAACTGCAATTCTCTCAAACAAATGATCTTGCCTGGTGGCAAAGGGCGGCGCTGCGCGCCGTCCACGGGCTGGAAGCCCGTGCCACTTCAAGGCAGTCCGCGTAACTTCAGTTCCTTACGGTTCCTTACCGGCCTCCCTCCCTCCCCCCGGAAAGAATCACGCCCCACCCCGTCTTCACCAAACGGCTACCCTGACACACCGGTTGTGACGCTTTTTTGCGTAAAGGCAGCCGCGCTGGTGCATTGCCGGAGCGGCTACGTCCCCGTGTGGTTCGACTCCGCTGCCCGCCCGGGACTGATATCACCGGTCAGCCACGCTGTCGCGTTCGATGAGCCGGTAATCCAGAACCGTTTCCCGCGGAAAATCCTGCCGGCGTAGCCGGGCGTCGGTCACATCCACCGCCATCACCGCCGGCGCACGGGAAAGAGATCATGATTCGCGGTAGGTTTTGCCGATCTCCACGCGCCTGGATCGCCAATTCTCCCCTATTTCTCGGTCCATGCCGATAACACGGGCAACTTCTCGAACAGCACCTTGTTTTTCGGCGCCAATTGCCCCGGCGAAACACCCAGCACGTGGGCGATGGCAAGTAGCTCGTAATCGAATACAGAACGAATCTGGCTCTCGATTTTTGCCAGTTTCACGCGGTCCAGTCCGATGGCCCCGGCAACCTGCAATTGCGCGGCCAACGCCTCTTGCGTCAGTCTCCGTTTCCAGCGCAACGCCCTCACTTGCGGTCCGATCAGATTGCGAAATCTCCTTTTCATCTGTTCCCCTGCGGGAACCCGACACTACCGGCAAGCCCTCTCCCGTGTGTTCGCGTAGGGGAACATTTTTCATTGACACTCGCTAAAAAACTTCCATCAGGATGTTCCCCACGGGGAACAATCCTTCGATTCCCCTGACCTGCCTCCCGATCAGTTCACTTCCGCAAAAAACGTTATGAAAATCACCGCCGGTATCGCCAAGACCAGTCCGTCCCGTTGCTCCGCAATCGGGATTTTCAGCACCTCCATCGTTTGCCTGTTCGCCTGCCTGTCCGGGCTTGTTTCGGTAAACGCTCAACTCGTGTTCCATTACGAGTTCAATGAAACCAGCGGCGTCACAGTATCCGATTCCGCCGGCAACCATGATCTTGCGCTCCGTTCATCGAGCACTTGGGGAGCCGGAGTAAATTCGGGCACCGGTGGCCTTGCCCTGAAAGCGACTGCATCGGGCACGCCGACGGCGGGCGCGGCAGGCAGCGGTTTCACTGGCGACGATGTGATAAACCTGACGAAATACACCATCACAGGCTGGTATCAGGTTTCCGGAACACCCTCGGGACACCTCCTCACTCTGGGAAATTCCATGTCCGGCTCCAGCTTCCGCATCGTCGCCGACAGTGGAAACGCATTCCTGATCTACACCCAAGGCAGAACCATCACGTCAACGACCTCCGGCATCATTTCCGGCTCCCCCGGCAAGTGGGTCTTTCTTGCGATTACGATAGACACCACGCTCGCCACGCCTGGAGTTAATTGGGCCAATGTCGTCAAGGTTTACGTTGCCAGCGAGGATTCCGTCGATCTCACGCAAGTCACAAACAAGGGACTCTCCGGCTCCGCTTCTGTGGCAGACAGCGCACTTGCCGGAATCGACACCATCGTGCTCGGCAACAACACCGCAACGGTGGCAGGCTCTTCTCGTGCGTTCAATAGCAACGCTCTGCTCGACGACATCCGGCTTTACAGTGGCGTTCTCGACGCGACAGCCCTCAACGAAATCCGGCTCCAATCCATCCCCATCCCCGAACCAAAATCCGTGACCGCTCTGGCTGGTTGCGGAGCCATCGCCGCCACGCTCCTGCTCAAGCGTCGTGCCGCCAGCGCGGGAGTTCTCCGTTAAGGAACCGTAAGGAAAAAACCTCCCCTCTCCCGCTCTCTGCCCTGCTCTCCCCCCCCCCCCCCGCCAACGCTCCTCCCCACTCCCCGTTTCGACACGCAGTTTTATTGTCCCATGATCACACCCCTCCACACATCCCCTGACGGCCGCTGGACTACGCTCCGGCCAACCGCATTCACCCTCATCGAACTGCTCACGGTCATTGCTATCGTTGGCATTCTTGCGGGCCTGATGCTGGTCGCCCTGCCGAAAGTCCGGGAAGCGGCCAACCGCATTCAATGCGTTTCCAACCTCCGTCAGATTCACGGAACCATGCTCCTCTTTTCCCAGGATCACCACGACGCCCTTCCCTCGGTCGAGGCAAAAACGCACACCGGGCGCCCTCCCGGAGCAAAAGCGAACTGGTGGGAAGAAATCACCCCCTACTACGCCACCCCGCCCAAAGGCGCTGGAATCTCGGCCAAGGCGGACATCCTCACCTGCGTCACACACGCACGAAACCTGAAAACGACAGGATTTGGCGATGGCGCAGTTCGCAACCGGACTTACGGCATGAACTGGGCCTTGGGTTTCTGTGCCGAGACGACACTCAAATCGGGAAAACAGGTTCGTTTATCCTCAATCCCGAACCCATCCCGAACCATTCTGGTTTCGGAATGCGCCTACAACGCCACCTCACCCCTTGCGACACTGCGTTACGGCAACATCAAGAGCAGCGCGACCTTCAACGGCATCTATAAAGGAGGCACCCACAACGGAGCGAACAACATCCTCTGGGTTGACGGCCACGTCACCGCGTGGAAAGACGTGGCGCGACTTGCCGCCAAAACTGCCACCTCCGACCTCGACCCGGAAACGACCTGGTGGAAACCCGGTTTCTGATTCCTCCGTCCAATCATTTTTCCCCTCCTGTCCCCCCCCCCCCCCCCCTTCGTTCTTGCCCTCCGCGCCCTGATCCCATGACCCATCACCACGCCGTCAACACTCGCAACCACAGCCACGCCGCCTCCGCGCTTGCGCTGACCCTCGCGTGCGTATTCACGCACGCACTCCTGCTCGCGCCAGCACTCGCAACGACCGCGCCACCGATTCCGGCCCCCGGCCCGTTTCCTGCCGACATCGCCGCATGGACCGACGCCACGAAAGACCAGCAACGCGACGCGGGAAGAAAACTCCTCGCGCAAATCGCCTCCGATATCGGCGCCGGGAAAAAAGACATCCGTATCCCGCAGGCGCACTACCGCTTCGCCGAAAACACCGGAGGCCGTTATCCCGCGCACATCGTCCTTCCCCGAGGCATGGACGCAGTCACACTCGACTTCCAGGGCTCCACGCTCTGGTTCGAAACCGAAGCCTCCGGCATCGTCCTGCCCGATGCGCGCGGCACCACGCTCCGCAACGTCTTTCTCGACTGGAACCCCCTCCCCTTCATTCAAGGCACGGTTGTCGCCACCCAGCCCGTCTCCAACACCTTCGATGTGAAACTCGATCCCGGATACGAACGCGCCTCGCTACCGCTCATGAAGGAGACCTGGCGCGGACGCGGCATCGCCTTCGACCATGCCACCCGCGAACTCAAATCCGGCCAGCATGGTTGCGAAATCACCTTTTCCTGGACCCGACGCCAGCCCGACGGTTCATACCGCCTCAAATTTCACGGCCATCACGGCGTCCCGCTGGATGACGCCGGCATCGCCCCCGGCGACCCCTATGTGATGCTCCGCCGCATGCAACGCGCCGTGCGCATGGAAAGCGCCGAAAACTGCACACTCGAAGACGTCACCCTCTACGCCGCGCCTTTCGTCGCCTTCGTTCACAATGCCGGCGGCGCACCCGCCTTCCGCCGCTGCAACATCCTCCGCCGACCCGGCACCAACCGCCTCATCGCAGGCAACGCCGACGGCATCAACTGCGACAACATGACCAAAGGCCCCCTCATCGAAAACTGCCGCATGGAAACCCTCGGCGATGACTTCGTGAACGTCCACGGCCACTTCGCCCGCGTCATCTGGCAGGAAGCGCCCGACCAGATTGTCACGACCCGCATGAACCGTCGTGGAAACATGAATACACCACTCACCGTCGAGTTCCTTGAACGCGCCACCATGCGCCCCCTCGGTAAACGCAAGGCCACCTGGACCGCCGCCAACTGGAAAGTCGAAGCCGGACGCACCCTCGCCAACCTGAGCCACAAGTGGCACTCCGGAGATGCCGCCGCTCTTTCCGTGGACACCATCGGCAAGACACTCCACGCCGCCCGCCTCAAACTCGACCAGCCCATTGCCATTACCGGCGACGTGATTGTGCTCTGCGAAGCCCTTTCCAGTCCCGGCACGATCATTCGCAACAACGACTTCAAAGGTTCCCTCGCCCGCGGTCTTCGCCTCCAGAGTCCCCATGTCCTCGTCGAGAACAATACCATTTCCCTCACCCTTGGCCCTGCCGTCACCCTTGTCGGTCACGCCTCCTTCTGGGGTGAAGGACCATATGTTTACGATGCGACCATCCGCAACAACACCTTCGTCAAAAACTCCCGCGCCGGCGGTATCGGCGGCCAGCGTGGCGTCATTCTCGTGCAGGAAGGGAGCGGCTACGCGACCTCACGCCTGCCGCATGACATTCGTATCCATAAAAACACTATATCCGGGTCCGGAGGGCCTGCCATCGTGACACGAGGCGTGGACGACCTCGCCATCACAGGCAACACCATCACCGGCTACGGGCAACTCGCGCCCCTCCCCCCGGCCAAAGGCAAAGCCATTCCCTCCGGCACGGGCGCGGCCATTGTTGTTGACTCGATAAAAAACCTCACGCTGGAGAACAACGTCATCGCCGGGCCTGGCCCGCACGCGCATGGCGACCCGATCGTGAAGACAGACATCCGTAACTGAAGTTACGCACGCCGGAGGTAGGGGCGTCGCTTGCGACGCCCGCGCTAGCCGGACGAAGGCGAAGCTCCAAGGTCTTCACGGGCTTCGCAAGCGAAGCCCCTACGGCGTTTCGCATACCATCTGGTTGAATGTTAAATGTTCGGTATTCGGTATTCAGCGTTTCCTTCTTTCCCATCACTTTCAATTCTCCCCTCCCCCCCCCCCGCGCAAACGAACCCGTGTTTCACGCGACTTCAAGGAAAGCGAACGCACAGCGCGCGCGGGAGGCGCGGGGGGGGGGGGGGGGAACCCCGGTTTACGGGCCAGAAAACGGCCGCCCCGGCCGTGGGGCCCCGGTGCCCGGTTA
>JAISAX010000472.1 GCA_031266495.1 Opitutaceae bacterium | reverse complement strand
GCATCTTGCCCGTGTTCCGGAGTGGCACGGGCATCTTGCCCGTGTTCCGGAGTGGCCCGGGCATCTTGCCCGTGTTCCGGAGTGGCACGGCGACGGCGCTTCGCGCCGTCCACGGGCTGGAAGCCCGTGCCACGTCGGAGCGGAGTGGCAACGGGTGCGGGCGAGACGCCCGCGCCACTTCCGGAACAGTGAGGCAACGCCCACGGGCTGGAAGCCCGTGCCACCCCGGAACACCGCCACACCACAACCACGTATCCATTTTCCCATGATTCATCATCACCGCCACCGCCATCGCCACCGCCATCGCCGCCACCTCCTGTCCCTGCTGTTCCTGCTGTCCCTGCTATCCCTCCTCCCCGGTATCGCCCGCGCCACGCCACTCGAACTGCAATTCCCAACCAGCCAGCCTCTCATTTTCACCGGCACGCAGCCGCAGAACATCCGCATCGAAGTCGAGACCGGCCTCGCCCACCCGAGCCTGACGATCACCCTCGAACTCCGCCGCTACGACGTGGACGGACGCCTCTCATCCCGCGCAGCCAGGCCCCTCTCCACTGCGGAATCCACCGACGACATACGCGGCGGAGGCGGCCCCGTTTACCTGCAACTCTCCATTCCCGCCACCGGTTTTTACGAACTCACGGCCATCGCCACCAACGCCGAAGGCACCCCCGTCGCCCGCGCCCGCACCGTGCTCGCCGCCCTCGCCGCGCTCGCAAAAACCGGAGACTGAAAAAATATCCACTTTTACATGACACCACTCCATCCCGCGATCATGCATACCCGCTTCAGCCTTTTGTTGTTTTCTCTCCTCGCGCTTTCCCCTGCGCTCTTTTCCGCACCCGCCGCCCCTCCCGCCCCAGCCGCCGCACCCGCCGTCGCCCCCCCCATCCGCATCCAGCGCGACGCGGACCTCTCGCAATATCCCCGCTACGAAATCCGCAACACCACCAACCAGCCCCTCACCGTGACCCTTGCCAGCAGCCTGGAAGACACCGAAGGCAAAATCAACCGGCGGGAAACCACGCACCACACCCTCGCCCCCGGCATCCTCCACAAAACCCTGCCCGCGTTTCCGGCAACACCCCGCCACTCCGGAGACATCGCGCTCTTGCGCACCACCCTCACCCTCACCCTCACCCCTCCCCCCCCCTCCCCCTCTGCCGCTGCCGCCGCCGCCGCCGCCCCTGCGCACACCGAAACCCACACCGCCATTGTCGGCACGCCGCGCCCCGTAGCCCGCGACGGCGATTTTTTTATCGGCATGAACGCCCACCTCCCGCGCTACACACCCGAAGAGCAATGGAAACTCCTCCGGCTCATGCGCGAAGCCGGAGTCCGCAGCGTCCGCATCGAACCCGGCTTCCGCGCCCCCGGGCCGGACGGCGCCTTCCGCATGGACCCCCGCCACGAACAAGCCCAACTCGCGGCGGAAGCCTACGGCATGAACACCCTCTTTGCCCTCACCTATTTCAACCCCGCCTTTCACCGCACCGGCGAAAAAGCCGCGATGGCCCACGACTGGGCCAAAGCCGTCGCCCGGCACTACAAAGGCCGCGTATCCGATTATCAATACGGCAACGAGACCAATTCCGGCTGGGGAGCCTCGGGGACCGCCGCCGACATGGTTGCGCACAACCGCGCCATGGCCCTCGGCACCCTTGCCGCCGACCCCGCGGCCCGCCCCGCCACCCTCGCCATCGCCGAAGCCGACCCCCACTACCTCCGCGAAATGTACCGCCTCGGCATCGGCCCGTACATAAAAGCCGTCACCCTCCACCCCTACTGCGGCGTGCCCGAAGCCGGCATCGCCAAACTGGAGGCCAACCGCGCCGTGATTGACGCCGCCGGAGGCCGCCAGCAAATCTGGGCCACCGAAGCCGGATTCCACTACGACGAAGGCGGCGCCCTCAACCCCCTCACGCAACAACTCACCCTCGTCAACGGCTACACCCGCGGACAACAAGCCGACTACCTCGCCCGCCTCTACCTCCTGGGCCGCGCCAAAAACATCGAACGCATCTACTGGTACAACATGTACGGCAAGAACGACCGCGAAACCTTCTGGCTCGTTGACGCCGACATGACCCCCACGCCCGCGTACAAAACCCTGTCCTTCATCTCCCGATACCTGAACGACGCCACGCCCCTCGGAGGCACCGCCAGCACCGAACCCGTGCAAAAACAACTCTACCGCCGCGCCGACGGCAACGTATTCCTCGCCGCCTGGGCGCTGCGCGACAACGTATCCGCAACCCTGCGACTCCCCCCCGGCGACTACACCGTGCACGACACCGCGGGCAACCGGCTCGACATGGACCCCGCCACCCTCTCCCGCCCCGTCACACTCGGCGAACGCCCCCTCCTCATCGAAGGCTTTCCCGCCGCCGCCGCCACCGCCGCCGCCGGCCCCCCCACCCCCACCGGCTACCTGCAAACCGCCCTGCTGGCCGACGCGCTGGACGACCGCGATTTCAACCACCCCCACCACCGCCGGGAAATCGCCGCCGGCGAGACCACCACCCTCCCCGGCACGATCTACAACACCACGGACCGCCCCCTCACCGCCCACCCCGTCATCACCGCCCGCATGCCCGGCTGGACGATCACCCTGCCGGACGCCCTCGACATCGCCCCCGGCCAAACCGTGCGCAAACACATCACCCTCACCCCCCCCGCCCACGCCGTGCCCGGCGTGGAGTACCGCTTCGCCTTCGCCATCGAGACCACCGGCCCCGCCCGCACCCAACCCTTCGAAGCCCGCATCTGGCTCAAAGGCGCCTTCCCCTACGCGCAACACCTCCTGGACAAAACCGTCCCCGATTATCCGATACGCCGCCCCGTTGACGAAGACGCCACCGGCTTCGGCCCCGCCGAAATCACCGCCCGCCGCGCCCCCCCCCCGCGCCCCCCCCCCC
>JAISAX010000436.1 GCA_031266495.1 Opitutaceae bacterium | reverse complement strand
GCAATCAGTAATACAGATAGCGCAGGAAGTGGAAGAAGAGCGGCGCGGTGTAGGTGAGCGAGTCGAGGCGGTCGAGGATGCCGCCGTGGCCGGGGAGGAGGTCGCCGCTGTCCTTGACGCCGATGTCGCGCTTGACGGCGGAGACGACCACGTCGCCCACAAAGCCGGTGACGCCGATCAGCAGGCCGGAGGCGAGCGACCATTGCCAGTTCATGGGCGTGAGCACGGGGCCGAGAATGCCGCCGAGCGCGGTGGTGGTGGCCGCGCCTCCGAGGAAGCCGATGGTGGTCTTGCCCGGGCTGACTTTCGGGACGATCTTGCTGCGTCCGCGTCCGAGCGATTTGCCCCAGAGGTATTGGGCAACGTCGTTGGCCTGCGTGAGGACGACGAGGTAGAGGACGAGCAGGGGGCCGTTGCCCGCCGCGCCGCCCACCGCCGTCCCGGGCAGCACGATGAGAAACGCCATGTGGCTGAGGCAGTACACGGTCGTCATCAGCCCCCAGTGGAGCGTGGCGGCGGAGCGGAGAAAGCCCTGCGTCTCGCCGATGAAGACCATCCGCATGGGCAGGAAGAGGAACATGTAGATGGGGATAAAAATGATGAACATGCCGTACCAGCCATCATGGACCCACCAGTATTGCACGGGGATGGCGAGGTAGGCCCAGAGGAGCGTGAGGTGGTCGGCGCGGCGCGTGGGGACGAGTGTGAGGTATTCCTTGAACGCGAGGAAACTCACGAAGCCGAACACGACGACGGAGACGGTGTTGTTGAACGTGATGGCGACGGCGAACACGGCCACGATGATCCACCAGGTGCGTACGCGCAGGGTGAGTTCGCGCCAGTCGCGCACCGGGTGGCGGCGGGCGAGAAGGGCGATGGTGACGGTGGCCGCGATGAGCACGAGGCCGACGACGCCGAAGGCGGTCCAGAGGGTTTTGTCGGGTGTCATGAAGAGGAGGGGTTCCGGGCGGTTTCGGCGAGAGCGAGGCGGGCGCGCTTAAGGCAGGTGGCGACGAGCAGCACGCCGGCAACGGCAAAGACCCACGGGCTCCAGGCGAACGCCCGCGGCCAGCAGGCGATCACGAGGGCGTACGCGCCGAAGACGAAGGCGCGGTCGCTCTTGCCCATCGGGCCGTCGTAGCGGCGGCTGGCGCCGAGGGTGAGCCCTTGCAGGCCGATCATTTCCGTGAGGGCGGCGAGCAGGACGCACACGAAGACCAGCCACGGCACGCCGCCCGGCAGCCAGGCAAAGGGGAGATAAAGCGCGGCGTCGGAGGCGACGTCGGTCGTCTCGTTGAGGATGGCGCCGAGCCGGGATTTTTGTCCGAACTCGCGGGCGAGCATGCCGTCGATGGCGTTGAGCGCCATGCGCACGAAGAGCACGACGGGCAAGACGAGCAGCACGAGCGGCCGCGGCTGCCAGACGACGAGCAGGCCGGCGGCGATGGAGAGCGCCATCGCGCCGAGCGTGACGTGGTTGGCGGTGACGCCGCTGCGGAAGAGCAGCCGCGCGAGCGGCCGGAGCAGTGCCTGGAAGCGGGGTTTGAGTTCGTAGATGCTCATGGGCGGAGGCCGCGGACGTGACGCCGACGGCAAAACAGGATCGGGAAATACAGGGACGATGACATGGATGAAGCGACCATGTGTTTTGCAAAAGCCGGTCCTTCGCAATCACGGGAGCATTTTTGCGGCAAAAGAGGAGGTTGCCTTCCGGGACGGGACGCCTCGCCTGCCGCTACGCCTGGCACCGCGTAACTTCAGTGGAGAATGCAGAATGACGAATGAGGAGGATGTTCCTCATTCTTCGACCGCCGGTTCCGGACATTCTTCATTCTCCATTCTGCATTCTTCATTGGACTCAGCGGGCGGGGACGCCCGCTCCACACGCAGCCTGGCGGCTGAGCTGGGTCTTGAGGAATTCGATCTGGCCGCGCATTTGCGGGTCTTGCTCGATCATGTTTTCCACGGCTTTGCCGGCGTGGATCACCGTGCCGTGGTCGCGTCCGCCAAAGGCGTCGCCGATGTCCTGGAGGGAATGGCGGGTGAGCTGGCGGCAGAGCCACATCGCGATCTGCCGGGGGATGGCGATGTTGTTGGGTCGGCGCTTGCTGGTCATGTCACCGGGACGAAGCTGGAAGTGCTCCATCACTTTTTTCTGGATGCCCTCGATGGTGAGGGCGTTCTGCGCCTGCTCCATGAGCGCGTCCTTGAGGAGGTTTTCGACCGTGGGGATGTCCACGGGGCGACCGGTGAGCGAGCCGTAGCTGGCGACCTTGAGCAGCGCGCCTTCGAGGCGGCGGATGTTTTTCGCGATGTTCTGCGCGATGAACACGGCCACATCGTGCGGCATCTCGAATTTCAGCGCGGCGGCCTTGGTGCGGAGGATGGCGAGGCGGGTCTCGAAATCCGGCGCCTGGATGTCGGCGGGGAGCCCCCACTCGAAACGGGAAACGAGGCGGGCCTCGATTTTCTGGATCTCGCCGGCGCGGCGGTCGCTGGAGATGACGATCTGTTTCTGCGATTCGAAGAGTTCGTTGAAGGTGTGGAAAAATTCTTCCTGGATGCGTTCCTTGCCGCCCAGGAATTGCACGTCGTCGAGCAGAAACACGTCCACGGAGCGGTACCGCTGGCGGAACTTGACGAGGCTGTTTTCCTGGAGGGCCTGGATGAACTCGTTGGTGAATTTTTCGGTGGAGAGGTAGGCGACGCGGGCGTCGGGGCGGCTGCGGAGGATGGCGTGGCCGATGGCGTGCATCAGGTGCGTCTTGCCGAGGCCGGTCTCGCCGTAGAGGAAGAGGGGATTGTAGGCCTGCGCGGGGGCCTGGGCGACGGCCATCGAGGCGGCGTGGGCCATCTGGTTGTTGGAGCCGACGACGTAGGTGTCGAAGGTGTTGCGCGGGTTGAGCGAGCCGGCGGCGGCGGCGCGGTCCTCGTGGCTGCGGCCTCCGGAGGCGGAGCGCCCGCGCCCGGTGACGGCGGGCTGACGGGCGGCCGGGTGGAAGCCGCCGTGGCGGGGGGACCGGGGGGGGGGGGGGGAAATACCGGCGTCGTCGGACGGAGAGGCGGGGGCGCTGCCGCCGCCGGTACGGGTGTCCGGGGCGGGGGCCTTGCGGAAAGTCACGCTGACATCGTGGCCGGCGGCGAGGAGCAGGCGCTGCGAGATGAGGTCGAGGTAGTTGTCCTGAATCCAGATCGCGGCAAAGTCGTTGGGCACGCCGAGGACGAGCGAGGTTTCGGTCGCCTCAAGGCAGGAGACAGGCTCAAACCAGAGCTGGTAGACGTCTTCGGGGAAGAGCGTCCGGAAGTCACTTTTGACGGTTTCCCAGAGACTGGGCGTGGCGGCAACGGATGGCATGAATCAGTGCTGGATATTCGGGTTTATTCACAAGGCATGTCCACACGAAGTTTCGGATACGTTTCCGGCATGGCTGATTCACGGCGAGACGGTTGGAGAGAAAGTGGCTTTTTCCACGGGGTAAGTCGCGTGGGGAAGTGGAATGCTCAGGCTCTTGCAAGAGAGTAGCTTGTGAGCGGTTCTCGGGTTGCTGCCGTGAGGGCGGCTGGAGGGACGTGGGAAAGAACGGCGTGGACGGCCTGATTGGCTGGATCAAAAGCCGGAGTAACGATCATGCCGGAAGACCTTTCAAGAGCAACTTTCCGACAAGTTATTCACAATGGATTTGGGGATAAATTGCCCGGTTTTTTTGTTTGCCAGAACTGCGGTTTGGGGCGTTCCGGGTTTTTACGAGGGATGTAACAAACGGGTCACTACGGGGTGACATTCAGGTTACGGCGGATCGGGCGACAGGGGGGTGATTTTTGGACGAAAACGGGACCGGGGCATGAAAAAAAAGCCGCTCCGGGTCGGGTCCGGGCGGGCGGCAGAGCCGGATGTTTCCGAGGCAGCCCCTCTGCGCGGGTGTAATTGCGATTGGTAGCAGAAGGTCATGAAGGAAGGAAAGGGAGGGGTGATGAACAAAAGTCCAAGGAAAAGCAGGGCAACGTGAAGAGAGCACGATTACCCTTGGCTTGCTAACTCCCGCTACCTCCCGTAATTACCCCCTTTCGCCGGGTTGGCTTTCTTTTTGCATTGCACCCGGCAAGCCGGCAGCCAGAGCCAGCAGTCAGAGCCGACGGAGTTGTTCGATGGGGATGCCGGTAATTTCGGCGATGTCTTCCTGCGAAAACCCTTTGGCCTTCATTTTGCGGGCATGGGCCAGATTGGCATTGGCTTCCCCCTCGGCGAGGCCCTTGGCGAGGCCCTCGGCTTTGCCTTCGACGAGGCCTTCGGCTTTACCCTTGGCGATGCCGAGGGCTTCTCCCTTGGCGAGGCCCTCGTTGAACATGCCGATGGAGCGGCTGCGTTCGAGGCGGATGGCATCCCAGTATCCATCATACGTGCGCAGTTGCTCGGGCGTGAAGGCGGCTCGCTCAAGATAGTCCAGCGCTTTTTTCGTTTCCTTTGTCGCCAGCAATTCCTTTGGCGGCTCTTGCGTCGTGTCGTTGATCGCCGTCAGGAACAGCAGCCACAATTGCTCGAACTTTTTTTC
>JAISAX010000379.1 GCA_031266495.1 Opitutaceae bacterium | reverse complement strand
CCCCCCCCCCCCCGACCGCACCGGCCTCGGCCCCGACGCCACCCGCATCACCCTCGAAGGCAACAACCGCCGCGAAACACTCCTCCTCGGCAACCCCGTCACGCCACCCGCCGCCACCGCCGCCGCCGCCGCCACACCCGCCGCCGCCAACGCCGAAACTATCGTCGAACGCTACGCCCGACTCGAAGACCGAGAAGGCATCCTCTTCACCACCCTCGTTCCCGGCAAACTCGCCGACACACTCAAAGAAGCGCAGACCACGCTCCGCGACAAAAACATCCTCGACCTCGACACCAACGCGATCGTCTCCGTCACCATCGCCACACCCCGGTCCGAGATCACCCTGCAACACCTCGAAGACGCCGCGCCCGACACCGGCTGGCAAGTGCTCAGCCGCGAAGGCGACACCGCCCCCCGCACCATGACAGCCGACGGCGCCACCATAGCCCACCTCATACGCGAACTCGCGCAACTCAAAGTCGAAAAACCCGAACAATTCGTGAACGACGCCCCCACCCGAGCCGACAACGAAACCTACGGATTCAACCTCCCCGAACGCACCATCACCCTCACCAGCAAACCCACCGCCGCGCAACCCGCCACCAACATCAAACTCGAACTCGGCCACGGCACCGGCACCAACGCCACCACCAACGGCAAACGCGCCCTCCATGCGCGCGTCGCCGGCCAGCCCTTCATCTACGAAATCCCCCCCGAAATCCTCGACACCCTCACGACCAACCCGCTCGATTACCGCGAACGCACCCTGCAAATCCTCCCCCCCGACACCCCCGTCGCCCACCTCGCCCTCCGCACCGCCGACGGCGCCACCACCCTCTACGAACACACCCTCGCCCCCGGCGAAACGTGGGAAAAAGCCCTCGCCACCGAACCCGTCCCCCGCCGCGCCGCCCTCGCCGCCCTTCTCGGGCAAATCCCCCGAATCCAGGCCAGGACGATCACCCGCGACACCTTCCCCGACCGCATCACCATCAACGGACGCGAACGCCCCTGGGCCTGGAAAATCGAGCTTACGCCCGCCAGCCCAACCGGCACCACGCCAACGCCGGGCACCATCACCCTCTTCGTAGCCGAACGCTCCGGAGGCACGACCTGGCACCTCGGTTCGCCCAACCACGATCTCAACCTGGTTTTCGAGGCCCCGCAGCCCCTGATCGACGCCCTCTGGGCACTCCTCTACGCCGAACGCGACCCCGGCCCGCAACCCCCCCCCGGACCCGCTCCCGCCGCTCCCGCCACTCCCGCCACCTGACAGAGCATATTTAACGTCAAACACTTGAGGGAGGATCTGAAAATTCCTTTTTACCGCGAAGGATGCGAAGGACACGAAGATGAAGTTACTGAAGTAACTTCAGTAAACAGTGCGAAAATGCGCCGGGATTGAAGAGTCAGCGATGCTGGCTCGCTCTTCAAAACCAAGCAGATTTGCACTGTTTATTTCATTACGGTTCCTTACTCCCGTCCGAAATCCAGCTTCACCTCGCCGCCGGTGATCCTGAGCTTCGCATCAAAGGGTTTTCCGGCCTTCGAAACAAAACCGGTCAGCGGGCCGGTGGCGCCGGTTTCAAGCAGGCTCTTGACGTTCTCCGGCGTGATCTCTTTTTGCGCGATCGTCTTCCAGATCACGAAGCGGCATCCGTTGCGCCAGTTGGAGCAGCCGTATGCTTTTTCCCCTACAACAATGTCGCCGCCACAGGCCGGACAGGGGCCGAGGGTTTCGTCGTCCGGGTTTTTCCTGTCGATTTGCGTGACCACGCGGGGTTGCACGGCGCCTTTTTTGTCGAGGTCGAGTTGGGCGATGCGGGGGGCGCCGTCGATCGTCACCGGGTGCGGGCCGAGCGTGCGTTTGTGAATGAGAATCTCGCGAGCGAGCACGGGGGTGATCGTCAGGCCGAGAATCTCGCCGGGCAGGACGAACGCGCAGCCGTCGCGCCATTTCGAGCAGCCGTAGCCGCTGCGTCCGCGGATGACCGGCGCGTGGCAGAGCGGGCAGGGGCCGAGGTTGGCGAGGTTGATGGTCTGCCCGGCGCGGCCTTGCAGGATCTCGCGCGTGTAGGCCTCGACTTCGCTCATGAACACCTGCGGCTCGTATTCGCCGCGCTCGATCCGCCGGAGGCGGTATTCCCAGTCGCCGGTGAGTTCGGGCGACTTGAGGCGTTCGTCCTGCACGAGCGCGATGAGGGCGCGGCCGGAATCGGTGCTGAGGAGGTTTTTCTTTTTGCGCTCCACGTAGCCGCGCGTGATGAGCACTTCGATGATCGCGGCGCGCGTGGCGGGCGTGCCCACGCCTTTGTCCTTGAGCGCTTCCTTGAGCGTTTCGTCGGTCACGGTCTTGCCGGCGGTTTCCATGAGCTGGAGGAGGCTGGCTTCGTTGAAGCGACGGGGCGCGGTGGTCTTGAATTGTTGCAGGGTCGGCTCGTGCGGGTTGCGCTCGCCTTCCTGAAAGTCGGGCAACGCCTGCGCGGCGTCGGCGTCGGCGGCGGTGGCGGTGTCGGTGGCGGTGGCGGTGTCGGTGGCGGCGGTGTCTCCATCGGGGTTGTTTCCGCTGGCGGCGTTCTTTTTGCCTTTTCCGTCTTTCGTTTCTTTCCCGGGTTTCGCGGCGGCGGCGGTTTCGTCGTCGGCAACGTCGCCGCCGTAGAGCGCCTGCCAGCCGGGATCGACGAGGACGGTGCCGCGCGCGCGAAACGGCTCCTCGTTGGCAACGGCCTCGATTGTCGTGATCGCCTTGATACACGGTGGATAAAACACGGCGATGAGGCGCGTGACGACGGCGTCGTACACCCTGGCTTCGTCGCCGGCGAGGTCGCCGCCGGGGATGTTGGTCGGGATGATGGCGTGGTGGTCGGAGACTTTTTTGTCGTCGATGATGCGTTTTGAAAACGGGAGGGCGGCGAGGTCGAGCTTGCCGATTTCGGCGGGTTTGAGCGGGCGGAGGCGTTCGAGGAGGGGGGGGAGGGTGGGCTGGATGTCGGTGCTGAGGTAACAACTGTCGGTTCGCGGATAGGTGAGGTGTTTGCTTTCGTAGAGGCTTTGCGCGAGGCGGAGCGTCTGGTCGGCGGTGAAGCCGTGGCGGCGGTTCATGTCGCGTTGCAGGCCGGTGAGGTCGTAGAGGAGCGGCGGATGGGTGAGGGCGTTTTTTTTCGTCACGGTTTGCACGGCGAGTTCGTGGCCGGTGGCGCGTTCGACGATGGCCTGCGCTTCGGTGCGGACGGTGAACTTGCCGGCGGTGTGCCTGAAGGTGGCGCCGCGGCAGAGGGTGTGCACTTCCCAAAAATCTTCCGGTTTGAAGTGCTCCACTTCGAGGTCGCGGTTGACGATCATCGCGAGGATGGGCGTCTGCACGCGGCCGAGGCTGAGGAGGAGGTGGCGGCGGCCGTACTCGACGGTGAAGAAGCGGGTGGCGTTGATGCCCACGATCCAGTCGGCTTCGCTGCGGCAGCGGGCGGCGTGGTAGAGGCGGTCGAAATCGGAGCCGGGCGCGAGGTTTTTGAAGCCTTTTTCAATGGCTTCGTTGGTGAGCGAGCTGATCCAGAGGCGGCGGAAGGGTTTGGGTGTCGGTTGGAGGGCTTCGCAGCCGGTCCAGGTGTAGATGTAGCGGAAGATCAGTTCGCCTTCGCGGCCGGCGTCCGTGGCGCAGACGAGTTCGTCGGCTTCGAGGAAGAGTTTTTTTATTGTTTCGAGCTGGGCGCGGGCGGTGCCGTCGGGATCGGCGGCGCGGGGGCGGAGCGCGAATTGTTGCGGGATGATGGGCAGGCTGCCGAGCCGCCAGGGTTTCCATTCGGGCTTGTAGTCTTCGGGCTCCTGAAGCTCGACCATGTGGCCGAAGGCCCAGGTGACGGTCCAGCCGTTGCCGTCAAGAAAGCCCTGGCCGCGGCGGGTCGCGCCGAGGTGTTTCGCGATGTC
>JAISAX010000194.1 GCA_031266495.1 Opitutaceae bacterium | reverse complement strand
CCCCCCCCCCCCCCCCCCCCCCCCCCCCCCCCCCCCCCCCCCCCCCAGGTAATTTAGTATAACTACAAATATTGCGGCATCTCTCCCGATCCTTTAATCGCACCTCACTACTTTTTACTTTTCCCAACATGACCATGGAAATCAAAGCCCGCGACCTGCTCGCCCTCGGCTGGCTCGAAGGCCCGCGCCTGGGCTCCGCCCTCCGCCGCGCCCGCGAACTCGACGCCACCTGCCTCGACCGCGCATTAATCTTCGCCCAACTCGAACAGGAGTTTCCGAAACAGCTTCCGCTGATCCTGCCGCGCACCTCCGCCGCCCCGCTCGCCGAAGCCGTCGAAGCGGAGACCGACGAGGAAACCGCCAACGTCGCCTCCGCCCGCCAGCGCATGAAGGAACTCCTGCATACGCCCGTGATTCAGCGCGGTGTGCTGATGCCCGACACCTGTCCGTCCGGCGGCGGCACCGCGACCATCCCGGTCGGCGGCGCCATTGCCGTGGAAAACGCCATCATCCCGGGCGCTCACTCGGCCGATATCTGCTGCTCGATGTTCGCCACCTTCTTCGCCGACAACCATCCGGTCGAGGAACTCATGAACCACCTGCAGAAGGTGACACATTTCGGCGCCGGCGGACGTCCGCGTGGCCAGCAATTCACCTCGGCCGTGCTCGACGAGCCGGTGTGGGACAACCCGTTCCTCTCCGGACTGCGCAGCCGCGCGCAGGATTTCCTCGGCACGCAAGGCGACGGCAACCACTTCGCCTACGTCGGTCATATCCAGTTCACGGATACGCAGCGCGCCGCCCTCGAAGCCGCCGGCCACGCCGGGCTGGCCGAGGCGATCACGCGCCGCGACGGCAAGTTCAACGTCCTCGTGACCCACCACGGTTCGCGCGGCATCGGCGCGGACCTCTACAAGCGCGGCCAGAAAGCCGCCCGCGCCTGGTGCAACCAGAACGCCAAAGACATCCCCGACGCCGCCGTCTGGCTGCCCGCCGATTCGCGTGAAGGCGAGGCCTATTGGGAGGCGTTGCAATACATCGCCCGCTGGACCCGCGCCAACCACGCCATGATCCATGACGCGTTCCTTGGTCGTATCGGTCAGCGCTCGCTCGTGCAGATTGGCAACGAGCACAACTTCGTGTGGAAACGCGGCGACGTGTTCCTGCACGGCAAGGGCGCCACGCCGGCATGGCGCGACGACCAGGGCCGTCCGCTGCCCGGCCTGATCCCGCTCAACATGGCCCGCGAAATCCTCCTCGTGCTCGGCGCGGACAACACCGACTACCTGTCGTTTTGTCCGCACGGCGCCGGACGCAACCTCTCGCGCACCGCCATGCTGCGTCCCTACAAAGACGCCGATGGCGAACTCGATCCGGCCCGCGTGAAGGAAGTCCTCTCCGCAGCGACACAGGGCATCGACGTGCGCTGGTTCAACGGCACGCCCGACCTTTCCGAGTCCCCGCTCGGCTACAAGGACGCGACCAGGGTGAAGGCCCAGATCGCCCGCTTCGGCCTCGCGACCGTAGTCGGCGAAATCCAGCCGCAAGGCTGCATCATGGCCGGCGAGGCCCCCGAGCCGCACTGGCAACGCGTCCGCCGCGAAAAACGCGCCGCGCACAAAAGCGAGCGCCGCGAAGGCCTTATCAAGATTGAGCTGTAACATGGCATTGCAGGCCATGCGCGGCTAAATCAGGTGTCTGGATCGTGATTTAGTCCACATCCCATACTTCGGACTGCCACATGCCGAATGGATGCCGGGCGGGCGAGGAGGGAGGGGGGGGGGGAGGGGACTGTCCGGTCAGGGCGCCGCGTAGTGCGTTTTCACTTCATGCCGAAGCCGTGCATGATCTCCGACGCGCCCCAGCCGATCAGCCCGGTGACGGGGAGCGTGAGCACCCAGGCCCAGACGATGCGGGACACGATGCCCCATTTCACGGCGCTGAAGCGTTTGGTGGCGCCCACGCCCATGATCGAGGTCGAGATGACGTGTGTCGTCGAAAGCGGCACGCCCACGTGCGAGGCGGCCTGGATGATGAGCGCGGCGGTGGTCTCCGCGGCAAAGCCGTGGACGGGCTGGAGCTTCACCATCTTGTGCCCCATCGTCCGGATGATGCGCCAGCCGCCGCCCGCCGTGCCGGCCGCCATCGTGAGCGCGCAGGTGATCATGACCCACCGGGGCACGTCGAATGTCGGCGTGTGGAGAAAGTGCAGCCAGCCGGGCAGGTTTTCGAACGCGCCGGACTGCGTGCCGGTGAACAGGGCCAGCGCGATGATGCCCATGGTCTTTTGCGCGTCGTTGGAGCCGTGGCTGAAACCCATCCAGCTCGCGCTCACGAGCTGCAGTTTGCCGAAGAGGGCGTTGATGATGCGTGGCGTGAGTTTTTTCAGCACCGCGTAGAGAAACAGCATGAAAATCGCCGCCCCGATAAAGCCGACGACCGGCGAGGCGAACATCGGCATCACGATCTTGGGCCAGAGGCCTTCCTGCATGTGGTGCTCGGGATTGTAGATCGACCACTTGAGCACGCCCCAGTGGCCGTGCGCCGTGGAGAGCGCCGCGCCGCACAGGCCGCCGACGAGCGCGTGGCTGGAGCTGGAGGGCAGTCCGAGCCACCACGTGAACAGCCCCCACACGATGGCCGCGACGAGGGCGCCGAGCACCGTGGTCATGGTGATGGCCTCCGCCGCCACGAGGCCGTTGCCGATGGTCTTCGCCACGGCCGTGCCCATGAGCGCGCCGAAAAGATTGAAAAAGGCCGCCAGCAGGATCGCCTGCCGGGGTGTGAGCACCTTGGTCGAGACGACGGTGGCGATGGCGTTGGCCGCGTCGTGGAAGCCGTTGATGTATTCGAACACCAGGGCCGCCACCAGAACCACGAGAAACAGGGTCATCGGTCGAAAATTAAGAATTAAGAATTTGGAATCCGGGGAGGAGGGAGGGGAGGGGCAACTCAGGAGTATTTCAGGACGATCTGGAAGACGACGTTGCCGGCGTCGCGGCAGCGGTCGATGGCCTTTTCGGCCATTTCGAAGAGTTCCTGGAGGATGACGGTTTCTTTCGCATCCCAGGGCCCGTGGTAGAGCTCCTTGAGCTGGCCGAGCATGACCTTGTCGGCCTGGCCTTCGGCGTACTGGAGGCGTTCGTTGGCTTCCTGCACGCCTTCGAGCTTCGCGCCCTTGCGGAGTTGTTTGACCATGAAGACGACGGCTTCGGCGGCCTGGCCGAGCAGCTCGGTCTGGCGCTGGAAGCCCTCGCGCGGGAAACGGCCCGGGTAGATGGAGAGGCGCTCGACGAGTTTTTCGGCGATCTTGGGGATGCGGTAGAGGGCGCGGGAAAGCTCCTCGATGTCTTCGCGTTCGATCGGGGTGACGAACGTCTTGCAGAGTTCTTCGGTGATCTGCTGGGTGATGCGTTTGTCCTTGCGGCGGCTCTGGATAAAATCGTCAAGGTCGCCCGCCGAGGTGAACGATTCGCTGCGTTTGAGGTAGGTGGCGAGGAGTCGGGTGCTGACAAGCGCTTCCTCGGCGCTGGCTTCGAGAAGGTCGTAGAACTTCTCGTCTTTTCCGAACAATGATTTGAGCGAAAACATCAGGGGTGCTGGGTAGCAAATGGTCTGCCGTTGTAAAAGCCGAAATCCCGGGCGCGGCGCCCGCTAATGAGGAATGCAGAATGAGGAAACATGCCGGGAGGCCCGGTTTCGCCTTTCATTCTGCATTCTCCATTCTGCATTCTCCATTCTTCATTTTCCGCCATGTCCACCAGCACCAGCAGCAGCACCATCCCCACCATTCCGAACGTCCTTGCCGAACGCTACGCCTCGCCGCTCGTCAAGACCCTCTGGTCGCCGGCCGGTCGCATCGCGCTGGAGCGCGATTACTGGATCGCCGTGATGAAGGCCCAGCGCGACCTCGGGCTGGCCATCCCGGCCGCCGCCATCGCCGACTACGAACGCGTCAAGGCCCGGATCGACCTCGCCAGCATCGACGCCCGCGAACGCATCACGCTCCACGACGTGAAGGCCCGCATCGAGGAGTTCAACGGCCTCGCCGGACGCGAACAAATCCACCTCGGCCTCACCTCGCGCGACCTCACGGAAAACGTCGAACAACTGCAAATCGCCCGCTCGCTCGGCGTCGTCCGCATGAAAGTGGCCGCCGCGCTCGTGAAACTCTCCCGCCGCGCGAAGCAGTACCGCGGCCTCATGCTCACCGGCCGCACGCACAACGTGCCGGCCCAGCCCACCACGCTCGGCAAGCGCCTCGCCATGGCCGGCCAGGAACTGCTCGCCGCCTTCACGCGCATCGACGAACTCGCCGCCCGCTACCCGGTGCGCGGGCTCAAGGGCGCGGTCGGCACGCAGCTCGACCAGCTCACGCTTTTCGGCGGCGACGCCGCCAAGGTTGCCCGCCTCGAAGCGCGCCTCCTCAAACACCTCGGATTCCGCGCAACACTCAATGCGGTCGGGCAAGTGTATCCGCGCTCGCTGGATTTCGAGGTCGTCTCGGCGCTGCACCAGGCGGGCGCGGCGGCGGCGAGCTTCGCCACCACGCTGCGCCTGATGGCAGGGCAGGGGCTGTTGACGGAAGGTTTTCAAAAAGGCCAGGTCGGCTCCTCGGCCATGCCGCACAAGGTCAACGCGCGCAACTGCGAACGCATCTGTGGCTTTTCGACGATCCTCTCCGGCCACGTGACGATGACCGGCGCCCTCGCCGGCCACCAGTGGAACGAAGGCGACGTATCGTGCTCGGTGGTGCGCCGCGTGGCCCTGCCCGATGCGTTTTATGCGATCGACGGCCTGCTCGAAACCCTCCTCACCGTGCTCGACCGGATGGACGTGTTCGAGGCCGCCATCGCCGCCGAGAACGAACGCCACCTGCCCTTCCTCGCCACGACCACGATCCTGATGGAGGCCGTCAAGGCCGGTGCCGGACGCGAGACGGCGCACGCCGCGATCAAGGAACACGCCCTCGCCGCCGCGAAGGCGATCCGCACCGGGCGGGGCAGCGCGGACCTGACCGGCCTGCTTGCCGACGACCCCCGCCTCGGCCTGTCGCGGACGAAGCTCGTGGCGATCCTCGCCGATGCGAAGCGTTTTGTTGGCGCGGCCCCGCAGCAAGTGGACACGTTTGTGCGCACGGTCGCCGCCGTGGCGAAAAAGGTGAAAGGCGCGACGAGCTACGAACCCGGCAAGTTGTTATAGAGACCCCGGAGCGGCGGCATTCCTGCCGCTGCGACGGATCGGATCGACAATAAAGCTTTGCCGGGCTGATCGGCGCAGAGGCAAGGGGCGAGGCGCTTCGCGCCTAGTCGCAGCGGCAGGAATGCCGCCACTCCCACCGCTCCGGCTTCGCGTAAGGAACTGTAAGGAAATAATCTGTTCAATCTGGACAAAGTGACCAGACAGAAGGGGGGGACCGCTAAAGAACGCTAAAATAAT
>JAISAX010000125.1 GCA_031266495.1 Opitutaceae bacterium | reverse complement strand
CCTAAATTGCTGGTTTGTTCCGGGTGTTTATGTTTCGTGCCCTTGTGTGCATTTCACAAACTACACTAAAAACGGTGGCGCCCCCCCCCCCCCCCCCCCCCCCCTGAACCGGGAGGAGATTCTGGCGCGCGCGCGCATGCTTCCTGCCGCGCAACGGTTGCTCCTCATCAACGAAACCCTGCGCGCCATCCCCGCCATCCCGACGACCGCCAACACGTTTTTCCGGAAAGAACTCCTCCGCCTTCAGGATGCCGCCCGGCTCGAAAGCGGGCAGGTCACGCGCGAACAGTTGCAGGCGGAAAATTCTCCCCGTAGCGAAAGAGACTTCGCTTACGCACGCGTACATTTTCGTCCTCGTCCCCGCGTCCGCATTCGTTCCTGTATCTGAATCGCAAACACCCATGCCTGAACAGCAGCAGACATCACCGGCGGATTTTGACCCGGTTTTCAGCAAAGGCATGCCGATCGTCGGAGGACATGCCGTCAACCTGTGGGCCATGTTGTATTCAAATCGTGGTGACGCGGAACTGGAGGCGTTTTTTCCGTTCACGTCCAAAGATGGTGATATTTTTGTGAAACGCCGGGAACTGGCCGTCACGCTGGCGAACGAGATCGGCTGGGAATTTCACGCCAATCCCGAGGTACGGTCGCCGATGTTGGGAAAGATCATTCTGAATCGCGATGGACGGAGGTTTGAAGTGGATGTACTCCGCAGCGTGACCGGTCTCACGGACAAGGATTTTGAAACAGTAAACGCGATCCCTTTCGAAGATGGGAAAATCTACGCCCTCCCGCCGCCCGACATCATGCTCAAGGCGAAAATCGCCAACGCGGCCACGCATGACCAGGCGACGCGCCAGGACGTACGGCATATCCGGATACTGCTGCGCTGTTGCGCGCATTATCTGGCGGATGCCGTTGAAAACGTCCGCAAGGGGGAATTGTCGGAACGCGACGCGATTGACTTTTTCATGAGCGCCTGGCGCGTGATCTCGTCGGAGCGAGCCAAGGCGCAGGCCGTTCGTTTTGACCTGGATTTGAAGAGCGCAATTCCTCCGGAAAAATCATTGGGCGACATTTCCGGCCTGTCCCGGTTGCAGGCGTTTTATCGGCATCAGATCGGGGAGTCCTGAGGGAGAGGCGCGTGTCGCGCAGAGCGCGAGGGGGGGGGGGGGAGGGGAGGGGGCGGCGTTTCGCGGTTCACGGTTCACGCAGCGGGGGGCGGGCGGATGCGTTTTCCCGGAGCGGGGCGGGTAGTTTCGCCCTGCACGAAATCGCCGTCCACCATCAGCGTGCGGGGGGTGCCGGGAAAGCCGCGTTCGCTGGTGCGCATCTGCGACAAAAGAAGGTCCACCGACGCCGCGCCGATTTGCAGGGCGTTCTGGTTGATGCCGGTGACACGGGGCATCAGTTCGTTGATGTCAACGTTGGCAAGCCCGATGTCGCCAGGGGTTCGCAATCCCAGTTCGGACAGCCAGCGTTGCACATCCGTGCCCACCGTCACAATGACATCGGGCTTGTATTCGTGAATCCATACGGACATGGCGGATTTTTTCCACGTGTCGTCGTCGCCAAAAAACATCGGCACGGCATTGGCTCCGGGGACGGGCGCGCCGCCGTCGGTGGCGAGTCCCAGGAGGCTTTGGCTGGTGAGCCAGGCCGCCCGCCAGTGATGATTGACGCGTTCGTCCTGGCCAGGAGCCATCGCGAGCCCCATGCGCCGGTAGCCGGCTTCACGGAGCCGGCGGAGGAGGAGCGTCATGGACTGGAACTGCTGGTTGCAGCAACGGTGCAGCACCGGACCGAGAAGGGAGTAACCCAGTTCAACGATGGAAAAGTGCTGCCACTGGAATTGCTGGAAAAGGTGTCCGGGGTCCTGCAACGGAGCGATGAGCGCGCCTTCGATGCCGCGGTTGCGCAGGATGCGTGACAGGCGTTCTTCGGTCATGTCCGGCGCCCGCAGCCAGAATTCCTCGAGTTGGTAGCCGAGTTCGTTGGCGCGCCGGGCTGCGCCGCCATGATAATCGCGCTGGGTGGGTTCGCGTTTCCATGCGAAGCGTTCGCGATGGGCGGTCAGCCAGGCGAGAACGGTGCCGGTGGCGGCGGCGCGGGGCTTCTTGCCGCGCACGCGCTCCATGAGCCGGCTGATGTTGGGATCGGGGCGGTACTCGAGCTTTGTCGCCAGTTTCTGGATACGGTTGCGGGTATGCGGAGGGATGCTGGTGTGGTTGCGCAGGGCGAGCGACACGGTCTGCGCCGACACGCCGGCGGCGGCGGCGACGTCTTTGAGGCGGGGAACGCGAGCGGCGGCGGCGGCGGGTGCATCGGGCGGCATGGCGCCGAGAGGAAACGTGAACGAAAACGGGGGAAAGGGAAAAATCGGACTCGCGTATTTTTTCCCGGAGAAATGCACGCGCCTCCGATTCCGCGTGTCACGGCCTGTCTATCGGGCGGAGACCTGCCGCCGGTAGCGCAACGGCGAAACGCCGAGACGGGCGCGGAAAAGTTGCGCCATGTATTCGGGCGAGGAAA
Source organism: Opitutaceae bacterium (assembly GCA_031266495.1). Next base: position 3,808 of record JAISAX010000125.1, on the reverse strand, counting down.
AGCCGGACGCATCCGCCACTTGCGGGATGGGCAGGGTTGTCTCGCGCAGGAGTTCCCTGGCTCGTGCCAGGTGAGTGTCGCGGATGTATTCGGCCGGGCTGCGTTCCAGCGTCTTCGCAAATTTTTGCTCCAGGGCGCGACGCGAGACGCCGGCATGACGGGCCAGATCGTCCACCTGCAACGGTTCCCCCGCGTGCTGGCGCACGTAATTGATGGCGAAGCGGAGAGCCGGATCGGCAATCGCCAGCACGTCGCTGGACTGGCGGGTGCGGATGCCGAGCGGCTTGACGAGCCGGACCGGCGGCAGAGCGGGGACGGACGGACGCGATTCGCGGGCGAGGCCAGCGCCTCTTTTTCTCGCCGGCATTCCGGACGGAGACGCGATGGTGGCCGCCTTCGCGTCCGCTCCGGCTTCCATCAGGCCGGCGAGCATCCGCGCCGCCTCGTGGCCGATCTCCGCGCCGGGATGCGTGATGCCCGACATGGGGACATGCGACATTTCCAGAAAAATCTCGTCATCCGAAAGCATTACAAGCGCCACTTCCTCCGGGATCCGCAACCCGGCGAGGTGGACCGCATGGATCACTTCGCGTCCGATCGCCCACGAGAACAGGCCGACCGGTTTGGGCAATCCGCGCAACCAGTCGGCAAGTGACCGGATGCTGAGATTCCAGTCGGCCACACCCCAGGCGCGGTTTTTCACGCTCCGGGGGAAAAAACGCCCGCCTGCGTGTTGGACAAAAGCGCCGAATTCGCGCGCCATTTTCCCGTCGAATGCGTTCCGGTCCAGCCGCAGGTAGCCGAGGTTTTCGTATCCGCGTTCGAAATAATACTCCGCCGCCATGTGCAGGCAGGCGACGATGTCGGTCGTCACGGTCGGGAAGGCGAGGCCCGGAAAGGTGAGTTGCGAGATGTTGACGACCGGGATGTCGAGCGCGTGCAACTGGCGTGCCATCGCCATGTCCTTGATGTCGGCAATGACGCCTTCGCCGACCCAGCCGGCGGGCATCCGGATGCTTTCGTTGGAGCCGTGCGGATCCAGAAAGATCTGCCAGTAATCGCCTTTGCGCAGGTAGCGGTGGATGCCGTCGAGGATGTAGCGCGCCCATGTGGTGGACGTTTCGACGAGCAGGGCGACGCGGGGCGAATCGGAAGAGAGCGTCGGTGCGTCGATGGGGGGTTGTGTGGAGGCCATGATGGTTTGCGCAAAATCTGATGAAATTTGCGCAAATCCAACTGTTTTTCTCCACGCTTCGTCCGGACCTGTGCCGTCCCTGCCTCACCGCCTCCCTGCTGCCTCACCGCGTCACCGCTTCCCCGCTTCCCTGCCGATTCGGATCATTTTGTCCTGCCAATGCCACTCCGACGGGGCCGGCAAGATGCCGGCGGTCCCAGGCGCTTCCGCGCCAAAGGTCCCCCCCCCCCCCCCCGCTGCCGTTTGCGTCCGGACATAATCCGTGGTTCTTCCGGAACACCGTGTAACATCATTGATGTTACACGGATGGGCGCATCTCAAAAACCGGACAGCATCCGGAGTGGCGCGGGCGGAACGCCCGCCTTGGAGTGCGGCTGACGCCGCTCCGGACTCTGGACGCTGGACTCTGGACTCCGGACTCTGGACTTCGGACTCCGGTGTCCAGAGACCAGAGTCCGGAGTCCAGTTTTTGAGATGCGCCCTACACGGTCCGACCGCAGGGGCTTCGCAAGCGAAGCCCCTGCGTGGGGAGCCGCATAACATCAGTCAGTAATCCATAATTCCCGGCGTCTCTGCGGAACGGATGAAAACAAGCAGGCTCGGAGAATAGTTCGTCCCGGCGCCAATCGGGGCGCCGGTAAACGGGTCGATCTCCTGGGTGAACCGGTTGTCATGCCGGATGAACGCCTTGAGCCAGCGGCGCATGAGTTCGTGCAGTTCTTTTTTTCGTCCGTAGGCTTCCATCCACAAAAAAGCGCGCAGTGCCGTGAGCGCCTGGGTGTTGCCTCCCCAGCAGTTTTTCGTCCGGGATTTGACGAAATGTGGATCCGATACCGACATGGAGGGAAATGGATACGCGGTCCAGAAACCGGTTTCCCGCGTGAAATAACGCGTATAAAGGCGGTCAAATTCCTCCTGCTCCACTACCCGGTTCAGGAACAATCGTGTGACATGCTCGGAGCGATACTTGCGAAAGCCGGTCGTGTCGCGATCATAGTAGTAGTCGTCTCCGGCATCGTAGAGGTGTTTCCGGATACGCGCGCGCAGTCCGGCGGCTTTTTCTTTCCAGCGCGATTCTTCGGCGCTTTTGCCAAGCCGGCAGGCAAGCTCGGCCAACGCAAGACGGCCTCCGTAAAGCATGGCCGAGAGATCCACCGAAAGTATCGGCATGAGGGGCAATGCCGGCATGGCCTTCGCATCGTGGCCGGGGCAGCCGTGCGGGATTCCGCCATCGGTCACTCGCGGGCTGTTGTCGTGGCCTGTATCCCATTCACAATACATTTCCACCAGCCCCGTTCCTTTGCGGTTGCGATGCTTCATCAACCATTCGTCGTAACGCGCAGCCGCGTGATAAATCCGGGCAAACGTTTCCTCCCCCTTTCCCAGGCGGCTGGCCAGTTCGAGCGCACACCGGGCGAAGGGATAGACGCTTTGCACATGCCAGCAGGGCACGGGCGTGTCAAAAAATCCTCCCTTCGTCCGCAGGGGGAGCATGAATGGTAACAGTCCGTCCGCGCGCTGGTGTTCCATGAATACCTGCTGGGATGCCCAGGCCGCTTCGGGATGATAGTCGGCCAGAAACAGGTTGTCCTGATTGTGCTCGAGCCAGATGCCTTCGTATGCTTCGCCGGCAATCAGCAGGGGTTCGGGAAATTGCTCGAATTTGCGGATGTTTTTCAGCAGGGCCTGCTTCGCGAGCACGACCTTGTCCCGAACGAGCTGTCGCTCCTGGCCGGAGAATGCCGGTGCGTCATGTTTGTCGTAAGTCATTGCGTGTCAGTGCGTGTCATTTTGTGAGGGCTTCGCAGGCGAAGTTCGGAAGGTAGGGGCTTCGCTTGCGAAGCCCGTGAATGGGATATGTGCCTGTCCTGCCGAAACGGGCTTCGCAAGCGAAGCCCCTACCTTTCGAATGACGGGCTTTCCGGCTGGCTCCGTTTTCCGGATACATGGACGTGAAATATTCGGGCTAGAGAGAACGGCGTTCGACATGGGCGTCGAAAAAGAGGCGGTGCTGGATGTCTCCCCAGATGGTGCTGTTGTCATTGGAAAGGAATGACAGATTGGCGCTGTCATCGCTCTTTTTGATGTCGCACAGGGCGTAGTCTTTCGTGGGTTGTTTGACGTCTTCGATCAAAATGGGAGGCAGGTCCGTCGGAGGGTCGCCAAAGGGAAAGAAATCATGCAGGGTCGTGTAGTCTTTTCGGACTACACAGTAGATTGGGATTTTTTCGCGGTCGGGATTTGTATCCAGTGATGCGGACCAGATTTTCGGGCGATACGCGGGGAGGATTTCAAAGGTGGGTTGCCGGGGAGCGCCGAGGTAGGGGGCGAGGTGATGAAGCAGGGTTCTTGTGTCTTCCCTGTAGTATGCGACTTGCCGCCAGTAGAGGGGGCCGGGAAGTCTTCCGTTGTTGTCGTTGATGTTGAGCAGGAGGGCCTGGCCGATGCCGCGCATCACGGCGATGCCTTCGGTGCGCGCCGCCATTTGCCGGGCTTTTCCGACGGTTGCAATGACGAGCGCGGCAAGTACGCCGATGATCGCAATGATGGCAAGGAGTTCGATCAGGGTGAAGGCTCCGGCAGCATGGCGGCAGTCCATGGATGTTTTCATGG
>JAISAX010000081.1 GCA_031266495.1 Opitutaceae bacterium | reverse complement strand
GGGGGCCCTCCGTGGGGGTTGCGCTGGCTATGCCCGCGCCAGGCGGACGAACTGTACTGGCGTATGTCCCGTTTTGGTCTGGTCCGCGCGGGCTTCGCAAGCGAAGCCCCTACCTACGGCGGGCGCCGCGCATAACTCCGGATACGCCCTGCGGCACGCCGGCGACCGGCGACCAGGTGACGGGATGGCTGAAATTGTTTGCACCTGTCCGCCTTTTGACCCTGCCTGGCCTCCCGCCAGTGATCATTCAATCCGATCCACACCATGAGCCTCACGATCAAACCAGCCTCCGAATGCCAGTTCGACCAAATCTCGCTCGGCGAAGTCATGCTCCGGCTTGACCCCGGCGAGACCCGCGTGCGCACCGCCCGCCACTTCACCGCCTGGGAAGGCGGCGGCGAATACAACACCTCGCGCGGCCTCCGCAAATGCTTCGGCCTCAAAACCGCCGTCCTCACCGCCTTCGTTGACAACGAAGTCGGCCACCTCATCGAGGACTTCATCCTGCAAGGCGGCGTCGCCACCGACTTTTTGAAATGGCGCGAGGACGACGGCATCGGACGCACCGTCCGCAACGGACTCAACTTCACCGAACGCGGTTTCGGCATCCGCGGCGCCGTCGGCGTCCCCGACCGCGGCAACACCGCCGCCTCCCAGCTCAAGCCCGGCGACTTCGATTTTGAAGACATTTTCGGCAAACGCGGCGCCCGCTGGTTCCACACCGGCGGCATTTTTGCGGCCCTCTCCGAAAGCACCGCCGCCCTCACCATCGAGGCCGTCAAGGCAGCCAGGAAACACGGCACGATCGTCAGCTACGACCTCAACTACCGCCCCTCGCTCTGGAAAACCATCGGCGGCCTCGGGAAGGCGCAGGAAGTCAACCGCGAGATCGCCAGATACGTCGATGTCATGATCGGCAACGAGGAGGATTTCACCGCCTCGCTCGGCTTCGAGGTCAAGGGCGTTGACCACAACATCAGCGCCATCGAGATCGACGCCTTCAAGTCCATGATCGGGACTGCCGTGAAGGAGTTCCCCAACTTCAAGGTTGCCGCCACCACGCTCCGCCGCGTCATCACCGCGACGAAAAACGACTGGAGCGCGATTTGCTGGCACGACGGCAAGTTTCACGAAAGCCGCAAGTATCCCGAACTCGAAATCCTCGACCGCGTCGGCGGCGGCGACAGTTTTGCGTCCGGCCTGCAGTTCGGTTTCCTGTCGAAAAACGACGCGCAACTCGCCGTCGATTACGGAGCCGCCCACGGCGCCTTCGCCAGCACCACGCCCGGCGACACCTCGATGGCCACGCAAAAGGAAGTCGAGAAGCTCATGAAAGGCGGCGGCGCCCGTGTCGTGCGTTAACGGATACGACGGAGAGCAACGTGGCGCGGGCGTCTCGCCCGCCTCCGGAAGTGGCACGGGCTTCCAGCCCGTGGACGTTGCCCCACCGCTTCGGCGTACCGCGGGCGTCTCGCCCGCCTCCGACGTGGCACGGGCATCCTGGCCCGGGGGCCTCGCCCCCCCCCCCCCACACACACACCCCGGCCCTCGACTATGATCGCCGGGGCTTCGCTCACAAAGCCTGCAACAGCATGCCATGCAAGGAGATGCGCCAATTCATCCGGCTGGCGCGGGCTGCGTGGGGCACCGCGTAGCTTCAGTTACGTTTCTTCTGTGCGCAGCCTGGCGAGGATTTCACCTTGCAACAGTTCATAGATCACACTGCGGCGCTCGGCAAAAACGCACTCGATAATCTTCCCGGACCGATACCAAAACACGACTCGATAACCACCCTGACGCAAACGGTAAAAGCCACCCAATGGTTCGCTCAAGGCATGGATATTTCCTTGCCCGTCAGCCAGTCCCTTGATCGCCCGCTTCAGTTTGCGAGCATCCTCCAGACCAAGTGTCTGCACAAATGCATACACTTGTGCGCGAACTCTTACGGTATAATCTGGATACGTTCCACTCATCCCGGCAACTGGTCGAGACTATAGGTGCGCCCGCGTCCGGCGCGCGCATCCTCAATGGCGACCCGCGCCGCAGGATTGGAAAGCAGTTCCATCGTCTCGGCTATGGCGGCAAGTCGCTGAGCGCCCAGAACAAAAGCAACGGGCTTGGCGTGACGCGTGATCGTAACCACCTCACCCTCTTCCGCCTCACGAACGAGACCAGGTAAATGCGCCTGAGCCTCTTTGACTGCGTAGGTATTTGCCATGTGCAAAATATGTAGTTTCTTCGGAAACGAAGTCAAGTGACGGAGCAACGCCGTCCCGCTCAAGCCTCGCAGAGAATGGCGATGCCCCATTCTCCCAACGAAACTTCAAGCTGTTGCTCCTCATCATTCCCCTCGCTTGGTTGAAGCGTCAGCCCGGCGCCGGAAATCAGTTCGGTGACGCGTCCGCTTGCGAAAAATCCCTTCCGCACGGCCAATCGCGCCGATGTCACGCCGGGGGGAGAAAACACGCATGCCAGGCGGCGCGTCCCTGCGCGTCCCGTTTTCACAAACCAGCGCCCCCCCGCCTCCGCAGTGCCTTCGGGAGTGACATCCGGCGGCCGCACCGGGGCGGAAATCGCACCGGTGCATAGAGCGACCAATGCCTCGAAATCCGCAGTTGCGGATTCCGCGCAGGCATCACCCGGGAATGTACCGATATGGATGATACGTCCTCCGTTGTCGCCCACAGGCATCGCTCCGGCGAGAACGCCGTCGGGATGCGTTGCCCAGCGCTCGCCCGTATCGGGAAAATCACGCCAGGGCGTCAGCCATTGGCGCGCGGACAACAAAAGTCCGCCATCCGTCCCGGGCGGATTGCACAAAACCACGCCGCTCTCCGGCAAATCGCGCCGCCCCGCCTCGCCGCCCGACACCAGTCCCAACCGCGTGAAAAACCGCTCTCCCGGCTCCCGGTAAATCCCCTCCGGCGTGAACGCGCCGCACTCCGATTCGCACACCAGCGTGCCGCCTCGCCGGACGAAGGCCGCCAGCGCCTCCTCCAGCTTCCCGCTCGCCACGATCATCCGCGGCAGGAACAGCACGCGCAACCGGTCCGCACCATCAGCCGCCGGCTCCGTCAGCGCATCAAGGTGCTCCTCCTCGATGACCGTGTAGGGAATCGAAAGATACACGAGCGCCCGACAATAACCCTCCAGCGCCTTGCGGGGCGTGACCGCGTTTCCCTCCAGAGACCAGTGCAGATAATAGCTCGACGGGCTGAACAACACGCCGACCTCCGGCGTATCAGGCTCCCAGGCGGCGAGCAATTCCCGATGACGCGCCAGGATACCGGCCGTATGTTTCATCGCCGCGATGCGTGCCTCCGCGTGACCGTCATTCCCGATCAACCCGAACCCCGCCGACTCGCGTCCGAACACCTCGTCACGCCAGCACCAGAACAGCAGCTTGTCCGCTCCGCTTGCGAACCCGCGCCATACCCACCGTTGCTGCGAAGCCGCATCCACCACCGCCGTCGGCTGAAATCCGAGCGACCCGCGCCCCCCTTGCACTTCGCTAAGCCAGAATTTCTTTGCGCGTGGTGGTGATGCAAGTGGCGCGGGCGTCCCGCCCGCCTCCGACGTGGCACGGGCATCCCTGCCCGTGAGCGTTGCCTCACCGCGAGGCGCGGCCGTCCCGCCCGCGCCTCGCCCCGCGCCCGCCGCCGAACGTGCAAACTCCACCCGCACGGAAAACGTCGTGTCATCCATCCCGAACAACCGCGGAAAACTCGAACACCCGACCCCGTCCAGTTCGTCCGCAAAAAACCAGTCGTTGCCACGATCCAGCGCATACGCGAACGGAGCCGTGGCGCTGCCCGAAGTGAGCGGCGACGGATCGCCCGCATGCACCGTCACCGCCCGCCGTGGATCGAGCGCCTTGATCAGATCGTAACGCCGCTTCCCATGACGATTGGCTTTCCACGTCACGAACCGCTGCCACGCCATCATCCCGGTAAACGGACGCCAGGGCAGTTTCCCCGGCATGACCTCTCCCCAGTTTCCGTAACGCCGCTGCCACGCCCGGTTCAACCCGTCGAGTCCGCCGTATCGGGAATCCAACCACGCGCGAAATTCGCGCAAACAATGCGGACAAAAACACACCAGCGCATCCGACTGTTCATGCCAGCGCAGTTCGTTCCACGCATCCCACCCCGCCAGATGAGATGCGCTCCGATACCGCAGCACCACCTCGCGCAGAAACCCGCTCATGCGTTCCCACACCACGGGATTCTCCGTGCACCCGCCCGGCGTCAGTCCGAAATTCGACTCCTCGCGCAGTGACGACACCACGCGATGTCCGTGGTTATCGATCATCTCGCTGCCGGGAACGACGTCGTGAATCCAGTGCGGCTGAAGCTCCGCGATGGTGCTCAGGATTACCTCCAGCCCCGCCCCTGCGGCCAGATCCACCAGCCGGTCGTAGTCCTCGAATCGATACTCCCCTGGCTTGCTTTCGACCCAAGCCCACGTGACCCAGAGCTGGAGTGTATCCAGCCCCGAATCACGAATGCATTTCAGGTCATCGGCCCAAAATTTTCGGGCAGGAAACGGAGGACGGTAGTATTGGACGCCGAGATTCATGAAGGGAATGGACCAAAACGATGTCGCCTCCGAATACGCGACAGACGCATTTTGAGTCAATGAAACTCAACGAAACAATTTTTAACATTTTCTCTTTCACCGTGCGTACGTTCGCGCACGCGCGCGTG
>JAISAX010000050.1 GCA_031266495.1 Opitutaceae bacterium | reverse complement strand
CCAGAGGGTCGTTTAATAAACTATCTTCACTGTTGATCAGAGCGACTCCGGAAATCGCATGACATAATACAATAGGAATTATCTTTTTTTCTATAAAGGCAACAACCTTGGCAAAAAGGTCGGCATGATTGAGTTCGTATTCATCAAGCCGTTTAACAAGTTCCTGGCGGGCGTGAACAATAATTTCCTCGGCTACGGGAATAGACCGGAGGCGGTCGTGCGTCAGAGGATCGAGTTCGAGCGAGCTCTGGTATTGCAGCTCCTTGAGGATGTTTTGCTCCACTTCCGCAATCGCCCCCTGCGCATTGACGAAGTGGTAATGGAAAATCTCCTTCAGCGACTGGAGCGCCTCCCAGGTCTGTTCCTTGAATATGCGATAACGGTGTTTCGCCAGTTCCACGTCGTAATCCGTGGCCCGCTCCTCCTGCAACTCGCCCACGCCGGTGCGGCGCACTTCCTCGTTGTATTTCTTGATCTCGAGACCGCGTTTGAGCTGGCGCTCGACGGAGGTCTTTTCGTCCACGAACAGCACCATGATGTGGATCGTCGGCTGGCGAAAATGCATGCCGAGCGGCGTGCGGTAAAACTCGCGGCGCAGCCCCTGCATTTTTTCGGCGAGGAGTTTCAGGCACTCCACTTGCACTTTGGTGCGGGGAAAGCCGTCGAGAATGACGCCGTCGCGGTACTCGGGCCGGAGCAGATGGCGGACGAGCAGGCCCACGACCTCGCGGTCGCCGACCATGCCGCCGGCATCCTTGATCTTGCGCGCTTCGGGTGTGTCGAGCAGCGAGCTGACCACGAGCGGAGCGCAGGTGAGTCCGCGCGCCTTGAGGATGAAGCCGGTATTGGTGCCCTTGCCCGAACCGGGAGCGCCGCCGAGGAGAATGATTTCCTTGGGAAAACGCAGGTTCTCGCGACCGAGCTCGATCTCGAGCGCGTGCCAGACGCTGTCGAAGATCAGTTGGGCATCCTTGATCTCGAGATCATGATGGGCGCTGACGGCAGGCGCAGGTTTTTCGGTGGAGTGTCGAACGGTGTTCATGTGGGAAATGGATGACGGGGAGTGCATTTTTTATTTCGGGAGTTTTTCGTGCGGAGAGAAATCCCCGCACGATCAGAAGCTTGCGAAAAGATAAAAATCCGCGGAACTTTTTTCGTCTCCGCACGTCCTACTTCGGGTGCTTTTGATGCTTGGTCCGGTAGCGACAACGAAAAAGCTCCCACGAGTCTGATGAAATCGTAATCGGGTAAACATCAAGATATTGTATGTGTTTTTTGGGTTGCAGGTTTTTGTGGAATTCCTGGAGGTGCGACTTCCAGGATTGTTAGTTGAAGCTGGACCTGACGGGGCCGTCTCTGAGACGGCCCCGTCTTGGTTTATGGTCCCTTTTTCGAACCGGCATCGGTTTTGTGCTGCTGACTTGCCTCCTCTTCCGGTTTTTCCTGCGGCGGTTACTACCGTGCAGTCAAAAGTCAAAAACGGGAAGGTCGAAGGTCGCCAGAGGTTCCGCTGCGCGGAGCATTTTACTTGAGAAAAGGGCCCGCTCCGGCGGGCCGGTGATGACTTCCGACTTTCTGACCTTCGACCTTTGATTGAACATTACAGGTAGTCGCGGCGGGCTTCGAGGGCGCTCCGGAGCGTCACCGAATCGGCATAGAGCACGCCGGCTCCGCTCGGCAGGCCGAAGCCGATGCGCGTCAGCTTCACGCCGGGCTGCACCGCGGCGATCTGTTGTGTGAGGTAATGGCACGTCGCTTCGCCTTCCACGTCGTTCGAGAGAGCGAGGATCAGTTCGCGGACCTCGCCTTCGGCCACGCGTGCCAGCAACGGGGCAAAATTCAGGTCGTCGGGACCCACGCCGTTGATCGGCGACAGCTTGCCGTGGAGCACGTGGTAATGCCCGCGCCAGGCACCGGAGCGTTCCATCGCCACGAGGTCGGGTACGTGTTCCACCACGCACACGATGCCGGCATCGCGGGTCGGGTCGGCGCAGATCGGGCAAAGATCGCCTTCGGCCAGGTTGCCGCAGCGCGGGCAGCGCCGCACGGTGCGTGCCGCGTCCTCCAGCGCCTGCACGAGGGCGGACAGGCGGGCGGGCTTTTCGACCAGCAGGTGCAGGGCGATCCGCTCTGCCGAGCGGTAACCGAGCCCCGGCAACTGCTTCAGGTGTTGCTGGAGTTTTTCAAACGCGGGAGTCATGGAACCAAGGCACGGCAGGCCCGGGGGCTTTTCCGGGAAATCAGAACAGGCCCGGCATCGAGAAGGCCGAGGTCACTTTCTGCATTTCGGTATCATTGTATTCCTTGGCCTGCCTGGCGGCGTCCTGCACGGCGTTGAGGATCGTCTCGGAGACGAGGGCAGCGTCTTCCTTGAGAAATTCGGGGTCGATGGTCAGACCGAGGAATTTTCCAACGCCGTTGATTTTCACCTGTACGGCGCCGCCGCCGCTGGTGATGTCGAATTCCTTCGCCTCGATCCGGGTCTGGAGCGAGGCGATCTGGAGCTGCATTTTATGGGCTTGTTTGAGAACTGTTCCGAGGCCGGCCATATGCTGGAGTGGTTGGTGGATTGAAGCGTGTTCAGTTGGGTGAATGAAAGGCCCCCATCGCGCCAACCCTCCGCACGCTCTTCAAGCTCCAAGTGCAGCCGCATCGTGAAATGAGTCGCTCTCTTCGGGGTCGCATCATGGCCATTGGCTCCCGAAAATCCCCGGGCACGTGGTGCAGCCCGGGGACCACGCCGCCGGGGGGGGGGGGGGGGCGCCCCCCATTGACAGACGCGATTTCACCCGCCTGGCTTTCCCGGATGGAATCACCGGCCTATACACTGGAGTTTGAAAAACCGTTGCGCGATCTCGGCGTGCAACTGGAGCAACTCCGGCAACAGTCGCTCGAAAACAATCTCGATCTCTCCGCCGAAATCGCCGGTATCGAGAAAAAAATCACTGCGACCCAGCGTGAGATCTACACCACCCTTTCCCCGTGGCAGCGCGTGCAGATCGCCCGCCATCCCCGCCGGCCGTACGCCCTCGATTACGTCGCCGCTCTCTGCGAGGATTTCATCGAGCTTCACGGCGATCGCCAGTACAACGACGACCGGGCGCTCGTCGGCGGCACCGCCTTCTTCCGGGGCGAGTCCGTCATGATCGTCGCCCAGCAAAAAGGCCGTGATACGAGGGACAAGATTGCCCGCAATTTCGGCATGCCCCAGCCCGAAGGCTACCGCAAGGCGCTCCGCCTCATGCGGCTCGCCGGGAAATTCGGCCTTCCTGTGGTCACTTTCATCGATACGCCTGGCGCGTATCCCGGCATCGGTTCCGAAGAGCGGCATGTCTCCGAAGCCATCGCCACCAACCTCCGCGAGATGGCCATGCTTGGCACCCCTTCGATTTCGGTGGTAGTCGGCGAAGGCGGTTCCGGCGGTGCGCTCGGCATCGGCGTCACCGATCGTGTGCTCATTTTCGAAAACAGTTACTACTCCGTCATCTCGCCCGAAGGTTGCGCCGCCATCCTCTGGAAAGACCCGGCCGCCGCCCCCCGGGCCGCCAAGGCGCTGAAAATCAATGCCGACCAGCTTTCGAAGCTGGGAGTCGTCGATGACGTGATTCCCGAACCCTACGGCGGCGCGCATCACAATCCCGAAAAGGCGGCCTCCGCGCTCGGCACCGCCCTGCACAAACACCTTCGCGAACTCCGCCAGCTCTCGCGGGAAGACCTCCTCGACCGGCGTTACGAACGCTATCGCCACCTCGGCACCTTCGAGGAAGCCGGCGCCGTCCGCAGTTGAGGGCCCGGCCTGTACAAAAATAACCTGTTCAATTTTGACAGTAAAGTAGAGAGGGGACACCGATGACCCATAACAAGTATAGATTAATATCCCATAACTTTGATTTTTCCGGATACCTTTCCTCTATGCTCATTCGGGGTAGATGCGAAACTTCGAGCGTTATGAGGTACTAGCTTGGCGGCGTTGCGTTGTTGCAGCCATGCGGCGACCCGGCGCGCATGTGCTCGATGTCAGCGATGCGCCGGTCCAGGCACTGCTTGACCAGACTGTTGATTTCTATTTCCGCGATGTTCAACCAGCTTCCGTGTTTGGGCGTATACACAAACTCGGAGCGCTCCAGCAACGCGCGCGCTTGCGCCGGGGGCAGCGTTTCATAGACGGAGCCGGCGGTGTGCGTGTTGAGATTGTCCTGCACCAGCGTGATTTTCTCCGCCCCGGGCCAGTGCGCCAAGATTGATTGCAGGAAGCCGGTCCAGTCGGCGACTTTCTTCGTGGGGATGACTTCGGCCAGGCGCTTGCCC
>JAISAX010000031.1 GCA_031266495.1 Opitutaceae bacterium | reverse complement strand
TTGCAGGCCGACTGCTTCGCCGGCGTATGGGGCCGCCGGGCCGACGCGGCGAAGCACATCATCGAACCGGGCGAAATCGAACAGGCGCTCTCCGCCGCGTCGGCCATCGGCGACGACCGTATCCAGCGGGAGACGCAAGGCCGTGTCGTCCCGGAATCGTTTACCCACGGAACGTCTGAACAGCGCGCGCGCTGGTTTCGGCGCGGGCTGGACTCGGGCGATCTGCGCGCATGCGACACCTTCAAGGCGGCGTCGCCGTGACGAGAACCTCGCGATCTTTCTCGGAACGGTCGCAATTAGAGCAGATTAGAGCACGTTAACAAATGGGCGCGCATAACGCATGACATTCGTCATTGCTCGAGCTGCGCGACGTGGCCCTGACAAGGAGGGAATGAGGGGGGGGTTGGGGCGGTAAATCACACCCCCAAGCCAATTTCACCGCTACGAACCCCTCCTGTCCGGCAGGGCCGCCTTTGCACAGGCAGCCCGTTCCGCAGGCGCGGCGCCGTGCGCCGCGAATTCCCCGCTCCACCCCCTTGCCAAGGGAGGGACGGAACAGCAAACGCTTGCGCGCTTTCGATGGCGAGTGTCATGCGTTATGCGCATCCATTTGTTAACGCGCTCTAAAACCCCCTCAATCCCCCTTGTCAGGGGGAAGTGATGCGCTGTTGAAGAGGGGCGTGTCAGTAACGGCCTTATTTGTATTTTTGAAAACACCCTCTCAGCCCGCCCGCCGGGTCGTGTTACGATATTTCACCGGTAAAAAGAAAGGAAACCCCTATGACCCTCGAACAAGAATTCCAGATCAAGCTGGCGCGAGTGAGAAGCCTGATGCGGCGGAAGGAGCTGGATGGCGTTTTTCTCAAAAGACAGGACGATTTCGCCTGGCTTTCGTGTGGCGGGAGGAACTACGTGGGAGCGGGCGACCTGGGTAACTGCGGGCTGCTGGTGACCCAGGACGAGCATTGCGCCGTCACCAGCACCATCGAGGCCCGGAGGATGCTGGAGGAGGAAAACCTGGGGGCGCTTGGCTTCGTCATGCGCGCCGGGGCATGGCACGACGCGGCTTTCGAGGCGGAGACCATCGAGGCCGTCGTTCCGAGCGGGCGCGTCGGCTACGACTTCGGTTGCGGCAACAACGTCGCGGGCGACGTCAAGGAACTGCGCCTGGAACTGACCGAAGGCGAGGTGGAAAAATACCAGGAAGCGGGGAGTCTTGCGTCGCGGGCGATGGAGGAAACCGCTTGCGGCATCCGTCCCGGCGATAGCGAATACGCCATAGCGGCCCGGATCATGCAGAACATGGAGACCTGTGGCCTGGAACTCGTCTCATGCATGGTCGCCGCGGACGAGCGGATCAGTGATTACCGGCATCCGCTGCCGACCGTCAGGCGGGTGGAAAAGCGCGTGCAGATCGGCGGAAACTTCAAGATGCACGGGCTGATCGTGTGCATGACGCGCTACGTCAATTTCGTCCCGGTTTCCAGCGAACTGCGCCGCCAATACCGGGAGACGCAACGCATCGACTGCATCTACATGGCCAATTCCATCCCCGGAGAAAGCTACCAGCGGCCGCTGCTTGCGGGCAAGGCCGCGTATGAGGAGATAGGCCGCGGCGGCGAATTCGACATGCATCATCAGGGCGGTCCGATCGGTTACGCGGGCCGCGACTACCGAGTCGATTTCACGGTCGCCGGGACGATGAAAAACCATAAGGCATTCTGCTGGAATCCCACGAACACCGGCACCAAGAGCGAGGATACGGTCATCGTCTCGAAGGCGGGCGTTGAAATGATCTCGCGTCCCGTGATCTTCCCCAAGGCAAGCATTGAGGCGTGCGGCGCGACGTTCATCCGGCCGGATATTCTGGAACTTTTCTGAGACCCCGCCTCCCTTCGGCTTTCGGGCGGGTCACAAGCGCGGCGAGTCGTCGTCCTGCGTCGGCGTGTCACGGGTCACCTGTTGGCCGAAGGCCAAGGCAACGAAGAAAGACCGGGGCAGGCCCATCTTCTCTTTGCCGAAACTCCGGAACACCTTCCGGTGTGGGAATACTCGGCACGGGTCACCCACACCGACTATGCTCTGGAAGCGATTGGCCAACCCTATCGAGACCGGGCCGATTGCGAAAACGGCTTTGACGAACTGAAAAACCCATGGGGTTGGGGCAGCTACACGACCGGTGACATCGAACGCTGCAACCTGTCGGCGCGGGCCGTGGCGCTCATCTATAACGGGTGGAGTGGGTATGTCCGCCTGGCGCACCCCAAAGCCAGGCTCGAAGCGATCACCCGTCGCCCGCTACTTCTCGCCGGCGTCGCCCGCCTGACTCAACATGCTGGTCAGTGCCGACTCCTGATCACCCTCACCCATGCCGCCAGCGATCGGATCAAAACCCTGATCGCCAACGTCCGCAAGGGACTCCGCTTCGTTTCGACCACTGCGCCTCAGTTGCCCAAAGCAGAACGATGGATCGCCCTCGTGCGCTACATCATCGAACAATTCCTCGCCAGCAGACCCAGAAATCCCTTCTTCCTCGCCCTCCCTCCTCAGACAATCAGGGCAAATACCGGGTAACTGAGGAATTTAGGTTAAACGTAAGCGCCCTGACGGGGATTGCAAAATCTGTCGTTTTGGTACAGATTACTGTATCGGTACAGTTGTCGCGCGTTTTCAAAAATCGGCACGCCGACCGACAAGAAAAAGTGATAGGAGAAAATACTCAAGTGACCACCAGACTGAACGAGAGCGGGATCAATTTCCGAAGCCGGGATTTCCTGCTCGGGCACATCCGCCACACCTTGGCGTTCTATGAGCCTCGGGTGCTCGATCCGTCCGGGGGGTTTCATCATTGCTACATGAACGATGGGACGCTGTTCAGCCCGGGATTGAAAACGCTGGTGGCTTCGGCCCGCTTCGTGTTCAACTACGCCAGGGCCTACCGGCAGTTCGGCGATGCGGCGCATCGGGAAAAGATGATCCATGGGCTGAATTACCTGCGGAACGGGCACCGGAATCCGCGTACCGGCGGGTATGCCTGGAAGATCGAGGATGGCCGCGTCACCGATACGGCCAATCATTGCTACGGCCTAGCGTTCGTGCTGCTGGCCTACGCATGCGCCGTGGAGGCCGGTTTCGCGGCGGCGCGCGAGTGGGTCGATGAAACCGCCGCGGTGATGGAGCGGCGTTTTTGGAACGAGGAAGACGGACGCTATGCCAACGAGGCCGACGCGGAATGGAATTTGACACCCTATCGTGGCCAGAACGACAACATGCACGCGTGCGAAGCGCTGGTCGCCGCTCATGCGGCGACGGGGGGAACGGCCTTCCTCGACCGCGCGTGCGCGCTGGCCGAGGCGATCGCCGGTCGCGCCGCCGCAAGAGGCACCCAAGGGCACATCTGGGAGCATTTCACGACGGATTGGCGGCCCGACTTCGAGTACAAACGGGGAGACAAGAGCAACAGCTTGCGGCCCTGGGGCGTGCAGACGGGGCATCAGACGGAGTGGGCCAAGCTTCTGCTCATCCTCGACCGTTACAGGCCGGAGGCGTGGCGGCTGGAGCGCGCGCGGGAATTGTTCGACGCGGCGATGAAATACGGCTGGGACGATGTGCATGGCGGATTGATCTACGGCTACGACCTGTCCGGCGAGCCGTGCGATTACGATAAATACTTCTGGGTGCAGGCGGAAAGCATCGCTGCGGCAGCACTACTCGCCGACAGGACGGGCAACGCGGCTTATTGGGACTGGTACAGCCGCCTGTGGGAGTACAGCTTCAAGCATTTCGTCGACCATCGCCACGGCGCGTGGTTCCGTATCCTGTCGCGGGAGAACGTCCGCTATGACGACAGGAAATCCTACAACAACAAGGCGGATTACCACACGATGGGTGCGTGTTACGAAGTCCTCAATGTCGTCGCGGCATGAGGCATGGGGAGTATGGCAGGGAAAAGCGCCGGTAGAACTACCGGATCATTCGTTGGTTGTCTTTTAAAAAGGAGTAAGGAAATGAGAGCATTTTTTAAATCGGCAATGTGGCTGGCGGCGGTTCCTCTGGCGACGCTGGCTTTTCACGCCGGCGCGGCGGAGTTCAGCCTCAAGGTGAGCACGTCGCAGGTTGCGGACGACCCGATGTACAAGGGGCTGCTCGAATTCAAGAAGAACGTCGAAGC
>JAISAX010000021.1 GCA_031266495.1 Opitutaceae bacterium | reverse complement strand
CCCCCCGACCTATGCGACATAACTGCGAGACATCGGCGTCCCCGAAAAAACCGGCGGCGCCTGCGGATGTCATCACCGATCCCGCGACGGGGCGCAAATTCTGGTGCATCGGCACGCTGCGCTACACAAAGGGCGCGCTGCTCATGCTGTTCGTGTGGCTCATGTTCAATGATTTTTTCCTGATGCTGATGGAGGCGGTGAAACCCGCGCTTTCCGGAATCCTGATGCGCGACCACGGCGCCACCAACACCGAGATCGCCCTCTACCTCAGCACGCTCAGCGCCGTATTTACAATCTGGATAAACCCCGTCGTCAGCACGGCATCCGACCGCACACGCACACGCCTCGGCCGCCGCCGCCCCTACCTGCTGGCCGCGACACCGCCCGCCGCGCTCTTCCTCGCCGCGATTCCCTGGGCGCCGGATGGCTGGAACTGGCTGATGCGCCTCCCGTGGTTTGCCGCGCATTTCGGCGCGGGCTCCATCAATGGCGCGGTGCTCGCCATCGGCGTGTGTTGCATCCTTTTTTCGATTTTCAACGCCGTCCTCTTGTCGATCTTCACGTATTATTTTTGGGATGTCGTCCCCAAGTCGGTGCTCGGACGATTCAACGCCATCGCCAAGATCGTCACCACCATCAAGTCGTTCATCTGGAACTACTGGATATTCGGCATGGCGGAGAAGCACATGCACCTGATCTATGGAGTGCTGGCCGGCGCGTTCTTCATCGCCTATATGGCCAGTCTCATCATGGTCAGGGAAGGCGAATACCCGCCGCCCGAGCCGCGCAAAAAGAAAAGCCTGCTGGAGCCAATCAAGGGTTACTTCACCGACTGTTTCAGCCATTCGTATTACCTGTGGTTTTTTGCCGGATTCGTCCTTTATCAACTCGGAAACGTCAGCAACACGTGGCGCATTTTCCACTGGAAGGAGACACTGGGGCTGAGCCTCTTCTCGCGTGAAAAAATCGGACAGTTCTGCTCGGCCAACGCCATCTCTCAACAGATTTTTTCCTTCATGATTACCCCGCTGGCGGGACTGTTTTTCGACCGGGTGAATGATTACACCTACGTCTATCTCTGGTCCGCCATCTTCCAGTTCGGAGCCGCCGCGATCTTCATGAAAGTCTATTTCAACTGGAAACGCCGCTCGCGGGAAACGGCGGCGGTGGCCGCTGCCACGCCGCCGGCGCAAACGTCCGCCGCCTGATGCTCCGTTTTTCATGCAACCGCATTTTTCAACGCACGAACTTATAACCGGCTCGCTCTCGCTTTCCTTCGCCGATGGCAACGGCACGCTCACAGCGACCGAGGCACGATCCGGCAACCTGCTCTTCCAAACGCCATCCGCGCCGCTCTTTTGTCCGGTGCTGGATGGTACGGCGCCCGCACTCGCGCTGGACTTCGTGCAGGCGGATGCGCGGCGACTCACGTTGCGCTACGCAGCCACCGACGCGGACACCCCGCTCCCTGGACTGTGTGTCCACATTGAAACACCGCCCAACGCGGACGCCATTGACATCTCCTGCGAATTCACCCCTGCCAAATCCTGCGAAATCAACCGCCTGCAACTGCTGCCCCCCGGCACGGAGCTGAATTTCTTTGACGCGCACAACTACCGGAACCGCCATCATACGTCGGCGACCTCCCCGGAGCTTCCCCTTGGCGGCAAAGGCTGTTCGACCGACACGTATTCGGGCGACTGGCAATTCACACCGCATCCGGGCGCCATGCTCTTGCGTGCCGCCAACACGATGCTTTTTCTCGGAGCGCTTGATTTGCCCGCCGCCTTCGGGCTTCAGTTCTCCGCAACCGATTATCTTTTGAAGCACCTGTATCTGGACTATGGATGCGAACCACACGGGATGCGCCTCGCGGCGGGCGAGGCATGGCGCTCCCCGCGTTTTCGGATTTTCCTCCGCCGCCGAATGGAGCCGGAGAAAATCTACGCCGAGTTCGGCACGATGCTCGTCAGCGCCGGCATCATCCCGAATCCCCGCGACAAGCCGCGCTGCGCATGGTGGACAGAGCCCCTTTACTGCACATGGGTTGACCAGGTTTTCGCCGCCAACGCGACGCTGCCCGATTCCCTGCGCGAGCAGGCCGACGCGGCGGAGTTGCCTGTCGTCAAACAAACTCCCGTCACTGCCCTTGATGAAAATCTGGTGGAGCGGGCCGCCCATATCATCGAGCGGGAAAATCTGCCCGTTCGCACCCTCCTGATTGATGACGGCTGGCAGGTTGCTCGCGGACAGTGGGAGCCGCACCCGAAGCGTTTTCCCGATCTGCGCGCACTGGTGGACCGCCTGCATGACAGGGGTTTCAAGGTCGTCGTTTGGTGGAATTGGGCGGAGATTCAACCCGAGGCTGCGGTCGAGCCCGAGCACCTCGCGGGGGGGGGGGGATGGCGCAACCGTTACGACAAACGCGCTCGCGATTACTCGAATCCCTCCACACAGGAAAACTACCTGAAACCACTTTTCAAAAAACTGTTTTCCAACGCGCCCGGTTGCTACGATCTCGACGGCGTCAAAACCGACTTCCTCGCCGACAAGGTCCATCCCGACATGCCGCTTCACGATCCGGCCTGGCGAGGCGAGGAAAACTACATCCTGCGCGTCACGCGGCTCTTTTATTCCGGGATGCGGCGGCACAAGCCGGACGCGATTCACATCGGCGGCGCGGGCCACTACTGGCTGGCCGAGCACATTGATGTGAATCGCACCTACGACGTTCACAACTCCAACTGGCGCGAGCATGAGGAACGGGCCAAAATGCTCGCCGCCACCGCGCCGGGCGTGCCTGTCGCGTATGATTTCCATAACTACACGGAAAATCTCCGCCACTGGTTTGCCTCCGCCCGTCGCCTCGGGGCTTCTGTGGAGATCGGGAATCTTCTCTGGCAAAAAACGCACCGGTTCGCCCCCGTCGTCCCCGCCGATTCGCGATACTGGCAGTTGTTGCGCGAGGAACTCTCCCGTTTCCCGCTCCCCGTCCAGACCGAGGGGAACGTCACCACTGTCACGCCCCCATGCGATTCCGTTGTTCTTGTCTGAGGCTTTCCCAAAAATCACACCAATGAAAATCCGTTCCCGTCTCATCCCATCGCCGTTCGTCGTCTGTTTATCCATATTCGTGATACAAGATATGCTGTTCTCCGCCTCCTGTCTTGCGGATGACATCGGAACTCGCGAATTGGCCAATACTCCCGGCCCCCCTCCTCCTCCCTCCGCCGTAGCGACCGCGCCGAAAGCGGCACGCCCTGCGACTCCAACGAACAAGGCCGAACCGGTTGCCCGTTCCAGTGCTGCCGACACCGCGCATCTGGTTCCGGGCGCACCGCTGCCCGATGATCCTTTCGCGCCTTACGTGGAGGCGGGGGCGCCGGAAATTCTCCGTGAAATACCGCCGCCGGAAAACACGCCGCCTGTTCCCGAAAACGTTTCGTTGCGCCATTTCATTTTCAAATCCCTGACGGTGGAGACCCCGGAGGGACCGGCCGCCAACGAGATCTACGCCGTGGTGGCGTCGCCGACCAACAGCGAAGGCCGTCTGCCCGGTGTGCTCGTTCTGCATGGCGGCGGTGGCACCTGCGATGTTTTGGGGGCTTTGCGCCGGGCGCAGCACGGCTATGTCGCCGTGGCCGTTGACCTCCCGAGCATCGGCAGTCCCAAAAAGCAGACAAACTCGTCCGGCGCATGGAAGAAACTTCCCTATGGGAAAGATCGTTTCAAGGTCACGCCCGACATCAAGGCGGGCAAATTGTTCGATGCCGTTGTTGCCGGGTTGCAGGGGTTCAAGCTTCTCCAGTCGCAGCCCGACGTGCGGCGTGACCGCCTCGGCATCACGGGTGTATCCTGGGGCGGATACATGACCACCATGCTTTCCGGTCTGCTCGGCGATCAGGTCCGCGCATCATGGTCGATTTTTGGCTGTGGTTTTTATGACGAGGCAACCTATGCGAAAGAACTCGACAAGTTCACTCCGCAGGAGCGTGTCACCTGGGTGAAATACATGGACGCCGGTTATCGTGCCGCAAACATCCGCTCGCACTTCTTCTTTGCCGCCGCCTCCAACGACCACTTTTTTTATCCGCCGGCGGTGATCGACACTTACAAGCAAATACCTGGTGAGAAAAATCTCCTCTTCGTCCCCAACGTGAACCATCAGGTCAAATCACCTGCGGATGGCGTTGATGCAAGTTCTATGTCCGATGCCTGGTTTGACTTTCACCTCAAGGGTGTGGGTGACATGTTCCCGCGAATCATCCATGCGCCACCGCCGGAGAACAGCACACAGAGGGGAACCGTTGCCTTCCTCGTCGAGGGCAAACATCCCGTCTCCCGTGCCCGCGTTTTCTATTCGCAAGAGGGGCCGCACTGGAAAGACCGCGTCTGGAAGTCGCTCGACGCCACGCCTCATCAAAGAAACGGATACACCGCCATCATTCCGCCGGAGGCTGTCTCCGGAGGAACCGACTGGTTCGCGCTTGTGACGGATGAGCGCGGGATCTCGGTCAGCAGCCTGGTCACCCGTGTCGGGGCCACAATAAAACCTGAATACAGTTTAATGCCGGTTGGCGATTCCATCACAGCAGGAGCGGGCTTTTACGTCGTTTATCGGGAACTTCTTCTCAACAAGCTGAAAACGGCAGGATACCATGTGCGCTACACGGGAACGCGTTCGGACCCGTCTGCAGCCGGCAGTCCATCGCTGCCACACCAGGGTTACGGCGGGAAGAATACACGCTTTCTCGCCGACATATTCGAGTCGGAATACAGCGCGTGCCCGGCTGACATCATCCTTCTGCACTCCGGCCACAATCGCTCTGTCGAACAAAAATCCGTCGCCGACATCATAGCCGACACCCGGAGAATCATCGAAACCGCGCGACGGCTTAACCCGGATGTCATCGTTCTGGTCGCACAAGTCATCCCTGCCGGAAAACTTCCCAAGTATTCCTACATCCCGGAACTCAACCGTGAATTGGCGAAGTTTGTCGCCGATTTCAATGTATCCAATCCAGGGAGACATCCTGTTGTTCCGGTAAACCAGGCCGAGGGATTTGACTGGCGCCTGGACGCGGTGGCCGACCACGTCCATCCCAACGCCAGTGGCGCGGCCAAAATGGCGAATCGTTGGTTCGACGCCCTCGTCGCGCTTCTGTCCAAATAATCAAAAAAGTCACCTACCTTTGCCGCCGCATCATCGTCGGCAAGCGCCGCGTCGAGTTCCTGCCGGAAACATTTTTCGGGCATGTCGATATTTTCGAAATCGGCGTAGTTGCTGCCGAATGTGACGTGTTTGAAGTGTTCTGGTGTGTTCATCTCTGGTGGCGTGGTGTCAAATGCGGTGGAGGCGCGTCCCTCATCCGCTTTGATGCCAGGCTCGACGCCCCTCCCCTTGCGACAGGTCGCAAGGTTTTCATCCGCGTAAGTAACGCTCGCCTTTACTCAAGGGGAGGCGTCAACCGACGCGAAAATGCGGGGACGGACAGGCGGCGAAATGGAAGACGATATCCGTCCCCCAAAGCCGACGCTCACGGAGGCACGCCGCGCTTCGCTTCATTCCGGCGTGCCACCGTGTTTTGGGCGGAGATGTCGGCATACGCGCGGAGACCCGGAGCGGTCCTCGCCTCGCTCCGCCTCCAGCCTTCGCGGGCCGCCTCCGGCGAAACCGCTGCGGTATTCCGGCTGCGCTCGACTCCGGTCGCTCCGGGACTCCGTGCGGACCGAAATCCATGCCCCGAATGACGGACACAAACCGTCCGCAGCGTCTTCGCAAAAACAGGGGCAGTCGCTGAAAACAGAGCTTACTCTGATATCGTTTCGTTGCTGGTTTTAAATTTTAAAAAGACTTGTGAAAAAAATCAGCCAAACCACACCCGACGAACCTGCGCATGTTGCGGGCGCATCTTCATTGTAGATCCTCGCATCGGCGCGAGACATCACTTCTGCGCGAAGATCAAGTGCCGAAAAGAAAGCCATCGCGTCAGTCATGAGCGATGGTTAAGCAAGCCAGAGAATGCGGACTATTATCGTGGAAACTGGCGCGTGGAAAAAACCCGGAGCTGGCGGAAACAGAATCCCGGTTACCGAAAGCGGCAACTATTGACGCCAAAACTGCGACGTGTTGTTACGCCAAAACTTGCCCACGCACTCATATCTTGCGGGCTGCAAGATTTGAGTGACACTCAGGTCGCACTCTTGTTGGGAATCCTGTCCCGACTACTCGGGATCAGGTTATCCGATGAGATGGCTATGTCCATGAGACGCCTCATGTTTGATGGATATGCGGTATTGCGCCGCGCATTCAAAGAATAGCCATTTCATTGCCTCCCGTCATGCCGAAGACTTCGCCGCCGCCTGAACCCATACCCGTTGTTGCCTACGTCAGAATGTCCACCGAGCACCAGCAATACTCAACCGCCAACCAGATGGATTGCATCAGAGCGTGTTTAGAATCTTTTCAGTAATATAGAAATAAATGATAATACGATGAAATGTTTGCTGGTGTTTAACTTACGCTCGCAATTCTTCCAATTGCGTCGATATTTTTCTAACCATGAGA
>JAISAX010000954.1 GCA_031266495.1 Opitutaceae bacterium | reverse complement strand
GGCATAGGCGACCAGTTCCTTGAGAATTGGCAGGAGAAGAGCAGCGAAGAACCCGATCCCGATTGCCAGGAACGCATCGCCGAGTGGCAACGTGCCCGCCCCTTGCTGGTCGCCGCTCCGCGCCTGCTTTCGGTCGCCCGCCGCTTCGTGAAGGAATGCGAACACGGTGAAAAGACCGGCGAGATTTTTTTCTCCCGGCTGATCAATGACGCCCGCGCCGCCATAGCCCAGGCCACGCCCGACGACACTTGCCCGTGAACCGCCCTGCCTGCCCCCCCCCCTCTCTTCTTTTTTTTAAAAAAATACCATGACACGACAGACCAACCAACCGCCACCATCCGGAAAGCCATTGACCAACTCAACGGAAGTGAACGAGGACACTGTGCCCTCGTCGCCCTCGCCAAAGCCTGCGACTCTCTTACCGGCCTCGACGCCCTCAATCAGCAAGCCGTGATTACGCTCGTTACCACCCTCTATGACTGGCCGCAGTCCGGACGCGAAGCCATCAAACGCGCCGCCACTATCAGCCCCGGATAACCCTTTTCGCAACGCATTCCCGACCGCCGTTTACACTCAATGGCAAGGCGTAATCACCGCACCGAGGGATGACGGAATCGCGTTTGCGATCCTCCAATCACCACGCGCCCCAAGGACTCCTTTCCACACCCGGCGCTGGCAACACACACACACACACACACATCCCGGACATTCCAACCCAATCCGCAATCACCCAGCCCGCAACAAGCATAACCGCCCACATCCCATGAGAGACAATCTGCGCAACCCGGCACCACAGACACGGCACCCGCCCGCAGGCCAAGCCCGCACGGCAACAAGCCACAATCCCCGTAACCAGCCACGGCACCGCCCTTGATCCCGTGACTGCAACGCACGACCGCCCCGCCGCCGCCTTCCCTCAAAACCTTGCGAACTCCGCTGACAGCTACGGCATCCAGTCGGATTCTCCTGAAAACATCCCGAATTCCTGAAATCAGGGCTTGCCACACAGACCCGTTTCTCCCAATTCAAGAAAACAACATCAAGTATCCGCTATATGGATACAAAGGCCGAGCATCGCAGCTCTTGCGAAGGTTGCCGAAATGTTGCCACCAATGATGTTTTTGGCTTCACTTCCTCACTTTTTTCTGCTTCTGTCTGCACGTCTAACCTATTAACAATCAATCAAGTCCGTAGAAACCAACAACTTGATCGTCCTGCTCTCGCGGGCGTCCCGCCCGCCGACGGCGAAGCCGCCGGATCGACGTGGTACGGGCTTCCAGCCCGTGGACGGCGCGAAGCGCCGCCTCCCTGCCTCTCCGCCTCCCTCCCCTGCCGCCACTTCCGGAGCCAACCGAACGTGTTCGTCAACGCAAACCTTGTTCGCCGCCGTGCCAGGTGATGCATTACCCACCGAGCCCGCAAATCAAAACCTGAACACCCGAACCATCATGATTATCAAACTCGGCAAACTTGCAAAATCCCTCCCCCTGTCCGGCCCCCTGCCTCCGGCAATCGCCATCGCCGCAATCGCCATCGCCGCCGCCGCCATTGCAAACGCGGCAACCTATGACTGGAGCGGCACGGGCAACGGTTCATGGACTTCCGTTGGCAACTGGACCGTTAACGAAACCGCCGCGACCGTTGTTCCTGGCGCGGACGATTCCATCCGGCAAACTGTCCGCACCGACACCGCCTCCTTCGTGCGCACCGACACCCGCAACCGCTACATCACCGACTACACGTACGCGGCCACCGGCAACTTCTCCTTTTACAGCACCAACAGCTCGAGCGTCAGCGACACCCTGTACATCAGAGGCACCCTCACCGTACAACAGGCAAGCGGCAATCTCGTCGCCCGCAATTCCGGCGGCCTCCTCAATCTCGACGTTGGCAACCTCATCGCGGATTTCGCGGGCAACGGCACAACCACCAGTCTCCAACTCGGCGGCTACAACACAGCAGGTCCTCTTGACGGCCTCTCCGTCTCCGGCTCCACCACCATAAAAAATTCCTCCATTCTTTACCTCAACGTCACCACTACCGCCGTTCTCGGAACGCTCAAATGGGACGCCACGGCGACCGGCGGCACGGTTTATCTGCACGCCGGACAAGAAGGCAGCGCCGGTTCGCCCTCCACGCGCACCGTCAACGTCGCCTCCATCGACGGCGCAACCACGACCGCCACCATCAGCGGTGTCATTGGTAGCAATGCCAATCGCGCCGCCACGCTCGCCATCACCGGCGCGACCGGCACGACCACCTTTGCCGGAAAAATCGTCAACAACTCCAACAACAACGCTAACGGCACACTCTCCGTTCAGAAAACCGGCGCCTCCACCCAAATCCTCACCGGCGCGAACACCTGGACCGGCACGACCACCATCACCGACGGCAAACTCGTCATCAACGGCACCCACACCGGCGCCGGAGCCTACACCGTGAGCGGCGGCGACGGGAACGAGCAAGGCACCCTCTCCGGTACCGGAACAATCACTACAGCCGACGCCAACATCACCATTGCCCCGGG
This sequence comes from Opitutaceae bacterium, assembly GCA_031266495.1. The sequence goes on along the minus strand of JAISAX010000954.1, from coordinate 3,825 downwards.
CGGACACCTCGCACCCGGCAACGACACTGGCGGCGCCGACAACGGCGCGGGCACGCTCACCCTCGCGCTCGGCTCCGGCAAACTCGATCTCGCCGTCGCAGGCTTCTCCTCGCTCCACTTCACTCTCGGTGCGCCCGGCACGGGCACCTCCGTTGCGCTGACCTCCGGCACGATCGACATCGGCGCGGACAACCTCAGCCTCGCCAGCTTCCGCATCACAGCCACGGACGGCTTCGGCACCGGCGCGTACACACTTCTCGGTTCCACGGAAACCATTATCGGCACGCTCGGCGCGAACCTCACCGGTGTCATCAACGGCCACGAAGCCACCCTTGCCCTCTCCGACGACAACAAGTCCATCATCCTCAACATCGGCGCGCTCGCCCCGGCCATCCCCGAACCTGCAACAATCACCGTGCTCCTTGCCGCCACGACGCTGCTCGCCGCCTTGGCCGGTTCCCGCCGCACCCGGAAACACTGACAACGTATCATAAAAATCAGGACATAAACAAACACAATCCGACAATATGAACCCGCCAACATGAACCCGATCCTTCCCCCCCTCCCCCCCCCTGCGCACGCCGTGCGAATGCCGTGCGAATGCCACGACAGCATCATTAACCCCCCCCGTCACTCTGTCCTCCTCCGGCACGACGGCAGCAGCGGCGACGGTGGATTCACGCTGATCGAACTGCTCACCGTTATAGCGATCATCGGCATTCTTGCCGGCATCATGATACCCGTGGTCAGTTCCGTCCGTTCCTCCGCCCGCCGTGCCACCTGTATCGCCAACATCAAACAACTCGGCGCCGCCATGCACCTCTACCTTAACGACAACAAAAATTTCCTCCCGCGCCCCGACGACCCGGCTGACGGAACCTATGATTACTGGCGGCGCAACATCCCCGCCTACCTCGGCGTCAACAGCGGCAATCCGGACCGTGACATGCGCAATACCAGCCTCCACTGCCCCGAGGCCCAGTCCATCATGACCGCCTTCGGCTGCGACGCCAGCATGTGCAACCTCCCCGACTACGCCATGAACATCAACCTCTCCCATGACACCGCCGGCAAGAGCCGTATTTCCTACACCGAAATCAACAAACCCTCGCGCACCATTCTTGCCACTGAACGCGGTTTCCAGCCCTCCCCCGGCGCCAAACCCACCAGCACCTATGGTGCCATCAACCACACCATCCTCATGCGACCCGGCAACGTACATAAAGGCGCGCAAGTACTCCTCTACTGCGACGGCCACGCCGCCCTCTGGAACGACGCCAACCGCCTGACCCAGGACCCCTACAAAACAAACGGCGAACAAGATATGTGGTCCCCCTGACCTCCCCTCCCCTCCCCTCCCCTCCCCCTGCTCGCCCCCCGCGCGCGCCCTCGCCATATTTCATACCCGTACCCGTATCCGAAAACCACGCACAAACCATGTCCGCCTCTCTCCCCTCTCTCCTCTCTCGCCCATTCCACCTGGCGCGCCCGCTGTGCGCGTGCGCCATCGCCTGCCTCCTTGCCACGCTCCACGCCATGACCGCCCTCCACGCCGCCACTCCCGCCACTCCCTCCGCTCCAGCCGCTCCCGCGCAAACCCGCACCGTCGCCGCAACCATTGATCTCGCGACCCTCCCCCCCTCCCCGGCAGCCCCTGAACGCTGGACGCTCCTCGCCGAACTCGATACCCCCGCCGAAACCGTCACCGTCAATCTTGCCATCGAAACCACAGACGACAAAAACCCCGCCGCCGCGAAACCCCACAAAACCCTGAAACTGGAGGCCACGCGTGCCACCGCCAGAACACTCCGCCTGCATCGCTGGGGCGGAGGAATCTATCTTGAATCCGACGGCTGGATACGCGCCTTCCAATGGCTTGGAAAAACGCAAAAACTTGCCGGCATCGAATTCCGGCTGGTCACGTCCGCGCCCGCCGCGCCACGCATCCGGATTGAAAATACACCGCCCGGTTCCATCCGCGCCACCCCGTCGCCATCCGCGCAAAACCGTCCCCTGGAGCACCCCGGGCAAAAGCACATCCTCGCCCTTCCCCTCAACTGGATGAACCGCCATTCCTACCGCTCCATCTCGCGTCACGAATACGACCTCTCCATCGCGCCCATTGACGCCGATCTCACCTGGGACATCCGCAAAATGCGCGACCACGGCGTCACCGCCATCGACTTTGACAACCTCGCCACCAAGCGCCCCGAAGCCGTCATGTCCTTTTACGGCGAACTCAACCGCTGGCGCGCCGCCATCACCGACTTTGCCGTGCAACCCGGCGGCACCCCCTTCCACTACCTCCCCTTCTGGGAATACAACACCACCTTTTCCACCTCCGGCGACCCCGCCCTCCGCGACGCCACCGCCGACTACATTGCCGACATCCTCGGCTTCTTCGACGCCCACGCCGGCGACGACCCCGCCTTCCTCAAACTCACCGGACGCCCCTGGCACCTCCTCTACAACTCCATGTATCGCACCCCGCCCGCCTTCTGGCGCCGCGTCATCGAGCGCCTCCACGCCACCGGACGCCACCCCGTCCTCGCGCTTGGCCCCGGCGGCATCCCCGTCACCGTCAACGGGCACCTCAACCCCGCCGAACTCCGCGCCTACACCGACAACCTCTTTGAAACCCTCTTCCTCTTCGGCCTCGGCAGCACCCGCGCCCACAAACTCCCGGGCGACATCGCCGGTGTCCTGAAAACGTATGACACAAGAAAACCCACCCCCGGCAGCAACAACAGCAGCAGCGTTCTCCCTGGACACCGCCACCTCGTCGCCCCCGTGCAAACCGGTTACTGGAGTGTGCGCCAGTCCATGCAAAATTACGCCGACTTCCGCCACACCGCCTACCTGCGCGACTCCATAAAAACCTCCCTCGCCGCCAACCCTGATGCCCTCCACATCACCACCTGGGACGACTGGCAGGAACAAAACGCCTTTGCTCCCTCCTTCAACAACCTCGACTCCAAACTCGACATCGTTGACGCCCTCACCGCCCGCTGGCGCGGCCTTGACCCTGTAAAAACCCGGGGCGCCGCCAACGCCGCCGCGAGCGGATCGCCACGAGTCATCCTCACCTACAGACGCACCTGGCGACCCGGCGAACCCCTCGCCATCGAAGCCCTCGCCCTCCCCGCCGCCGCCCCCGGCCTCAACCAGAAACTCACCGTTAATATCCAGATTCTGGATGCAAAAAAAAACGTGCTTCGTGAACTCGTCACCCATCCCCTCGATCCGCTCGCCAGCGAGGCGCAGCTCCTCACCCTCCCTGCCGCCGGACTCGCAAACGCCCCCCTTCAATTGCTCGAAGAAAAATCCGCCTTCAACGGATTGAACCCCGGCACCCTGACGCTCGCCGTCACCATCGGGCAAAACGGCAAAACCCACCACTACGCCAACCTTCCGCCCATCGCCATCCCCCCCCCCGCCTTCTTCGACACGGACCTGAATTATTACACCATCCCCCTGCACAAGCTCGCCGGCCCCGAACGCGCTGCCACGCTGACTCTCAACGGAGACGCCACCCACGCCTTCGTTTCCGGCGCGCCCGCCATCGCCATCGAAGCCGCGCAAACACCGCCCGGCGGCTTCCACTGGGCCATGACGCGCAACGGCCACCCCTTCCGCTTCATGGCGCGTGATGGCGTCGCCAACATCGAAGTCACCCTACGCCGCCAGGACAGCAAATGGGCGCCCCTTGCTCCTCCCGCGCCCGCCAATCCCGCCAGCCCATCAAAACCGCTTCGGGACACCCTTCCTCAAAACCACCTCCCCTGGCCCGCTCCCCGCTCCCTCCCCCCCCTCCCCCCCGGCACC
>JAISAX010000945.1 GCA_031266495.1 Opitutaceae bacterium | reverse complement strand
GCCACCGCCGCCGGCAAAGTGCGCGGACGCGTCGCCGCCAGCCAGATACGCCAGCGCGGTTCGGAGGAGGGGGGGGGGGGAGGCGGGAGGCGGGAGGCGGGATCAGGCATTTTTGTTTTTTTCCGATTCGCCCGGCTTGCCCTTGCCCCCCGCAACCATTTCCCGCGACGAACGCCGCAGCCGCCGCCGCGACGCCGGCGACTCCTTGCGCGCCAGGCACCCGGCCAGCCGCCTCTTCAAGAGGATGCTCACCAGCACCGGGCCGATCGAGATACCGGCAGCCGTCAGCACGTAAACCAACGGCGCCCCCATCAACGTCCCGAAAATCGCCGCGATGCAACCAAGCACCATCAGGAACGGAGCCGGCGACGGCAGCAACGGATTGATCGCCCACGTCCCGACCATGACCAGCAAACCCACCCGCCAGTCCACCAGACCGAACATCAACCCCTGGATAAAAAACACCGGCGCGAAAAACGTGAGTTTTTTTTCGAACCGCAGCACCTGGATCAACACCGCCACGACCACGACCCCGATCTGGCCGGCGAGATACGGACGCGCCACCTCCAGCGGCGTATCCATCACCCCCTGCATCCCCACCACCAGCAAGCCGAGACCCCCCGTCAACGCCCGGGCCAAATCCAGCCAGTTGCGCAAGTTTCCGGACTCCCGGCCCATTTTCAGCCGGTAGTCCACACCAAACGACACACTCTCGCCCCCCCCCTTCTCCCGCGCCCGCGCCCGCCGCCCCGACGCCGCCGGACCCCCCAGGCGACCCAACCTCATCCACGGACGAGGAACCCACAACAAGACAACGGACAAGACGATGATGGTATAGTCGAGAGTCACGACAGAAGCCACCCAGCAGATTAAAAAGACTTGCGCAAGTAAAGGCCGGAGGTTTGCTGCAACCCCGGTTGCCCCCCCCCGGGACGTACGTACAACAACAACAACAACCGGCAGTCCGGCCCGATACCGGGTAATCCCGATTCACGACCACGACCTCATCCACGACCAAATCCACGACACAAAAATTCCCTCCATTGCAATGACAACACCCGGCCATCCGACACGGACCTTTGCAGAACTCTATTGCGAACAGCGCGGCATACCCGCGGAGAAATTTGAGCCAGTCATCTTTCGCCGGGCGCTCTACCCGCATGCCCGGTGCCTGCACCGCCTGATCTCCATTCTGGCGCCCGATTATTTTGCAGCGGATCACGACATCGTGCGCGCCACCGGCCGGCTGCGCCGGGTCCGCGACTTCGCGGTCGAGACCGCCGAATTCACCTGCCACCCGGCCAACACCGGCAGCCTGCGCCGGACCTTCCGGGTGCGCCTCTCGACCGGCCGCCTCCGCGCCCTGCTCCGCCAAACCCTGCACCCCGCGCACCCCGAAGCGGACGACACGCGCACCACGCCACCATTTGCGACAACCCGGGCCGCGAGCGACAACAACAAGAAAAACGGCAACCACGGCATCGCCTGACCGGAGGAGTAACATCAGTTCTTCATCATGTTTCCCGTGGGGCGATTCATGCTTTGCGTAAGGCGATTCATGTTTTGCGCGGGGCGGTTCATGTTTCCCGTGGGGCGATTCATGTTTCCCGCGAGGCGGTTCATGTTTCCCGTGGGGCGGTTCATGTTTCCCGCGGGGCGGTTCATGTTTCCCGCGGGGCGGTTCATGTTTCCCGTGGGGCGGTTCATGTTTTGCGCGGGGCCTGCCGGAGCGCATCCCTGCAAAATGCACCGCGTAGCGAGGCTGCCGGCGACCTACCGACCTGTGACCTGCCGACCTGAGACAGCACACAACGTTGTGCCTTGCCAAGGCCCCGCCAACCCTGCCGGATAAAGGATCCATGACAACCCAAGGCTTCGCCACCAAGGCACTCCATGCCGGCCAGACGCCGGACCCCGCCACCGGCTCGCGCGCCGCGCCGCTCTACCAGACCAGCAGCTACGTATTTCGCGACACCGAACACGCCGCCAACCTCTTCGGCCTGAAAGAACCCGGCAACATCTACACACGCATCATGAATCCGACCACGGACATCTTCGAACAACGCATGGCCGCCCTCGAAGGCGGCACCGCGGCCCTCGCCCACGCCTCCGGCCAGGCCGCCATCACCAACACCCTCCTCACCCTCGCCGGCGCCGGCGACCACATCATCACCGTCGCGCAACTCTACGGCGGCACCTGGAACCTCTTCCGGCACACCCTCCCGCGCCTCGGCATCGAAGTAACATTCGTCGATGCCGGCGACCCGGACGCCTTCCGCCGCGCCCTCCGGCCCACCACCAAAGCAATCTACGGCGAAGGACTCGGCAACCCGGCGCTCAACCTGTTCCCGTTCGAGGAAGTCGGCCACATCGCCCGCGAAGCCGGCGTGCCTCTGGTCATAGACAACACCTGCCTCACCCCCTGGCTGAACCGCCCCATCGAATGGGGAGCCAACATCGTCGTGCACTCGACCACCAAGTACATCGGCGGCCACGGCACCTCCCTCGGAGGCATCGTCGTGGACGGCGGCAACTTCGACTGGAGCAACGGGAAATTCCCCGGCTTCACCGAACCCGACGCCAGCTATCACGGCCTCGTTTACCAGGAAGCATTTCGAGCCGCCGGAGCGGACGCGGACGGCCAGGGCGGCGTCAACATAGCCTGCGCCATGAAAATGCGCCTGCAACTACTGCGCGACATGGGAGCGTGCATCTCGCCCTTCAACTCGTGGCTGATGGTGCAAGGCCTCGAAACGCTCCCCCTGCGGATGGAGCGCACCTGCGCCAACGCGCTGCGCGTGGCCAGGTATCTCGAAACCCACCCGAAAGTCGCCTGGACCAACTACCCCGGCCTGAAAACCAGTCCCAACCACGCCGCCGCCAGGAAATACCTGAGCAACGGCGGTTACGGCGGGCTGGTCGGATTCGGGGTCAAGGGAGGATTCGAGGCGGGCCGCAAGCTGATCGAGTCGTTAAAACTCATCTCGCACCTGGCCAACATCGGCGACGCCAAATCGCTGGCGATCCACCCGGCGAGCACCACGCATTCGCAACTCACCGAGGAAGAGCGACTGGCGACCGGCACGCCACCGGATTTCATCCGACTCTCGATCGGCATCGAGGACATCGAGGACCTGCAACGCGACCTCGAACAAGCGCTGGCGCAGGTGTAAGGCGCCCGGGCGTGGCACGGGCATCCAGCCCGTGTTCCGGCGTGGCGCGGGCGTCCCGCCCGCAAGCGTTGCCTCACCGCAGCCTCTGAAAACCCACCGGCGGCGATTTACTGCCGATCCGTCCACGGGCTGGAAGCCCGTGCCACTCCGGAATCACGGGCAAGATGCCCGTGCCACGTCAAGCCTCCCCCCCCCGGTTTCAGATTTTCCCCTTGGTCGAGGGGAGCTGGCCGGCGGTGCGCGGGTCGAACTGCGTGGCCACGTCGAGCGCGCGGGCCAGGCTCTTGAAGATCGCCTCGGCGATGTGGTGCGGCTCCTCGCCGTATTCGATTTTCACATGCAGGTTGCAGCCGAGCGCGTT
>JAISAX010000855.1 GCA_031266495.1 Opitutaceae bacterium | reverse complement strand
CATGGTTGGACAAATATCGATGCAATTGGAAAAATTGCGAACGTAAGTTAAATACCAGCAAACATTTCGTCGTATTATCATTTATCTCTGTATTATTAAAAAGATTCTAAACACGCTCTTAGGCATAAAATTTCCTCCCGAGCTTGAATGACTCTCGGAAATGTTTGGCGAATACTCCGCTGCCTGAGTCTCCGCCTCCGCTTTAGATGGGCGCTTGTTACCGCCACTCCGGTTCCAGGCGGGACAGCCAGACGCTGGGCGGGGCACCGCAAAGTTGCCGGAAATGCCGGTCCAGATGCGCCTGATCGGAAAATCCCGTCAGGTAGGCCACTTCCCCGACCGTGTAGTTGCCGGTTGGCAAAAGTTCCTTCGCGCGGGCGATCCGTTTCCAGATAACATAGAGTTGCGGCGGCAATCCGGTATGGTCACGGAACACTTCGCTCAGGTAGTTTTCACTCAGCCCGACCAGGCCGGCGAGAACCGATGTCGAAAGATCCTCCTCCAAGTGCTGGTCGATGTGGTCCAGCAAGCGACGTATGCTCGCCGGCAGCATATTCCAGCGTTTCGGCCCTTGCGGAAAATGCGCGCAGTGCGAGCGGAGCAAGCGGGTCGCCAGAGCGAGGCCGAGGGCGGCGACATCATCGGGGCGCGGGTTCCGGTCATGGCAGGACTGCCGCAGTTCCACGCAGAGTTCACCGACCAGCGGATTGTGCTGCACGTAACTTGCCAGTGGCTCCACCGAGACATCGGTCAGTTTTTTCCCGAAACTGTTCGACCACTCCCGGTCACAGTAGAGCACGATCAGTTCCGCCTCGGCAGACCAGTCCAGCGCATGAGCCTGGCCCGGCGGGACCATCCAGACCGTGTCGCCGGTCAATCTTTGGATGATCGGCTCGCCGTCATGGTTTTTCCATTCGGCCTCGCCCACCGCGTCCCCCAGAACGAGCAGGAGCTGAAGCTGGTCATGCCGGTGCCAGGCAAATTGATTGCTTCGCAGGCGTTCCCGCAGGACGGCGACGCCCCCTTGGTAAAAAACGTCCTGCCGCCAGGAATGGAGCGCGTCGGGAAGCTGGATTTTAGATTGAGGGTGGTGTGGTGCCGAGTCCGGCGTGTGATTAGCCGGCATCGGTCGTGGTCGAATGGAGGGATTGAGAGAGGATCATTGGACAAAAAATCCTCGAATCTACCCAAACGGCCCCGACGGGGCTTGTATCATTCTCCGATAATCATGGAAAATCCTCCGCTGCCCCCGGATTCAAAGCGTTATTTGGCGAGTAAATCAGGTGCGCACCCGGACATTTTCCAGTCCCAGCGCCCAGTCCACCGCCGCCGCGACATGCAGCCGGGCCGCGTCGAAAACTGGCAGCACCGATTCACTTTCACCAAAAATCAGCCGCAACTCCGGAGCCGTGATGACCACCGCCCGCGCCCCCGCCTTGCGGAACGAAGCCGCGATATGCGCGACCTGCACCCGGGACGGTTCCCGCACGATGCCAAGCGTCAGTTCCGTGCGGACGATTTCCGCCAAATGTTGCTGATCGGCAGAAACGGGCACCATCACGTCCGGCACCAGATTGTTTTCCAAACAATCCTTCCACATCTTCGCCTCCCGTTCGTCGAAGGAGCCAAGCAGGCCCACCCGGGCGACTTTCATCCGTCGCAAGGCGTCCATGACTGCCGTGACCGCCGACAGCACGGGAATGTTCACCTCCGGTGCAATGTCTCCGGCCACGGCATGCAGCAGGCCTGAACAGATGACCAAGGATTCAGCCCCGGCGGACTCCAATGTTTTGGCGTCCTGTGCCAAGCGATTTCGCAGGCCGGACCAGTCCTGCTGGCTGCCCAGGGTGGCAAATTCCCCCGGCTTGCGGTCCAGCGCGATGATGGCCGCCTGATCGGGCTGGCGCAGCCTGTATCCGACTTCCTCATGGATCAGACGCGTATAGACGCGCATCGCCTGATGGCTCAATCCTCCGAGTAATCCGAGTGTTTTCATGCCGGTGTTTCTCCGTCTGCGGTGGTGTCCTGTCCGACAACCGCACGGACTGCCGTTTTCAGGTCGCCGTGGTTTTCCGGGGTGAGCAGCAGGAAGGACACTTCAAACGTTGCATAACGCTGTCGTTCGAGTTCGGAAATCGCATCGACGCCGATGGCGATGATCGTGTCCTTGCAGCCGGCCTCGCGCAACGCGCGCACCACGCACAGGCCGGAGCCGCCCTGCGTCTGGTCATGATCCACGATGATCACGTCAAACGGTTCCCGCGCCACGCCAGCCTTGCTGACCAGCGAGACCGCCTGTGCGGCATTGTCCGCGTAGGTCCACACGCAATCCACGTCCTGCATCAGATGCCACACGGTCCGGCGCGAGAGCCAGTGCGACTCCACGTAGAGCAGGCGCAACGGAGCGGTCTTGGGGGCATGGCCGGAGACGGCCGGGACAGGAGGAGGGGCGGATTCGTTCATCACGCGGTTTTGGGTTCGGGGTCTGTCAATTCGGCTTCGGGTTCGGGTTGGGGCTGGAAACAAAAGAGTTCCGGCTGGCCGATGATGAGCCGGGGGCTTTCGTCGTCCAGGGACTGCAAGACCGCCAGCAGGCTTTGCGTCTGCCGGCCTAGTTCGGAGAGCTGGTAATTGCGCTGGCGCCAGTGTTGGTAACGGGAACGTTCGACCAGCCCGCACTGCATCAGCAGTTGCAGACACGCACTGGCTTTTGCACCGGGCACCATGCCGGCCCACGAGACGAATTGCTCGCGGACAAACTCCCCGTCGGGCAACTGCGCGAGCAGGGCCATGGCCCCGCGCTGGCGCAGCAGTTTGCGGATAATCCAGGCTCCGCCGCGCAATTCGCCCTGACCATCGTCCTGGCCCGCGAGACAGGCGGATCTGCGGCACAGGGCATCGAGGGGCCGCAAGTCCGTCTCCAGAATATCGAGCAAACGCGCGCCGGCCGCGGTCAGCGCGTGGGCGCTGTCCGGCCCGGTTCTCGCCGGCTCCAGGCGTCGGAGCAGAAGCGAACGCTCCAGCTTCTGGACCAGCTGGCTGGCGGTTCCCTGGCCCAGGCCGGGAGTCAGCCGGGCCAGATCGGACGGCCGTCGCGGACGCGTTCGGAAACGGCGGAAGGCAAGCAGATAAGCCCGGCGGCGCAGCAGGTAGTCGAGGGCCTTCCAGAGACTCGCGGCAGGCTGGTCAACGCCCCTCACGCCGTATCCCTCCAGTCGCAGTCCCGGACATCTACCACGGGCGCCTTGAGGAAGAGTCTGAGCAGGTGCCGCACGTCGTCGTCATGCACATGGGCAACGACCAGGCGCAGCAGGGTCTGGTAGGAGACGCCGTCGCGGGCGTCGCGCCCGTCCAGGTCGAATGCCTCGAAATCACGGCTGCCCCGGCGCACGGTTACGCGCAACGCAACCAGTGCATCCGCTTTTTCACGACCTTCCGGGCAGGCTTCGACCAGCGCCGCCTCCAGCACCAGAAGCAGGGCGGTGTGCACGATCCGGTCTTTGACAAACGAGAGCAAGCGGCGGGGGTGATCAAACGGGCCTCTGATCAGGCGCGACACGGTGCCGGGCCGGTAGCGTCTCTTTTCCAGTTCCTCCTGCAACGAACCGATGAAGGCGGGTTCTCGACGATGACCCGCCGCCGTGCGCGGACGCGGATCGCACTCTTCGAGCAGGTCGGCGAGCACGAAGTAGCTGGCCGCGCCGAGCACTTCGCGGCTGCACAGGACCGGATACAGCGGCAACTCCGCCTCCGCCTTGGGTGCAAACGCCGCCACGAAGCCGGGGCACACCGACCGGAGAAGCGGAAGCGTTGGGACAATCATGGCGGGGATGGAAGTTGTAGGGGCTTCGCTGGCGAAGCCCGTGAATGGGATGTGTGCTCTGCCCGGCAGGCACGGGCGTCGCAAGCAACGCCCCTACAGGTCAGAAGCTGAGGGAGGCGCGGAAGTGGAAGGTGGCGTCGTTTTTCTCCGTCAGGTCGGTGCGGTTTTTATTGGCATCCCGCATGGCCACGCCGACTGCGGCGCCGACCGAGAGGGTCTTGCCGTAGCGGTAGTCCAGCCCGGCGCCGGCCGAGGCGAGCTTCACGTCGGGCGAGCCATCGGATTCGCCATAGCCGAAGTCCAGGAAGAAATACGGCGAGAGCTGGTCGCGGCCGGGGAAGAGTGCCACCGAGGGCAGGCGCAGTTCGTTGCGCAGGACGAAACCGCGATCCGCCGAGCCATCGTCGGTCTGGTAGCCACGGGTGGCATAAAAGCCGCCTGGGGCGATCTGCTCGGTGTCGGGCAGGTCCGCAGTGGAGAGCGTGCCGGTGAACTGTGCCACCCAGGTGAGGCGGCCCGGCAGGCGGGTCACGCGGGTCAGGTCGAGCGAGGCATACACGTATTTGGCGTCGCGGCCGCGTAGTTCCCACTCGTCCTCGTCGGCGCCGGGGTTGGCCTTGAGTTTTATGTCGAAGGAGGTCGAGCCGAGCTTATCCGGGATCTGGTGCGCCCAGCCGGCGACAAACTGCCACACGTCGGCCTCGCTCTTGCCCAGAGGGATGAACGAAGAACCGGCCAGACTGAGAAACTGCTCCTGTTTGCTGCGCTTGAACTCGACGCCGAAGGTCAGATCGCCGAGATAGTATCCATCGAACAAGTTGGAAACAGCGGTGCGGTAAACGACGGGGATTTCGAAGGTGTCGCTTTCGGTCCGGAAGACAAACAGGCCGCCGAGTTGGGAGCTTTCGGTGGTCTGGGCAACGAAGTTGGGCGCGATTTCCAGCGCTTGGCGGGCGGCCAAGGGGATCGTGACGCGACCCGAATGGCTCAGGTAGCGGGGGCGGTCGTCGCCGAGGGTGATGCTGCCCGGCTTGCTCCAAAAGTCGGTGTCACCGGTGAGCTGATACGAAATGAGTGTGTTGTTCAGCGGCTTGATGACCCCGGCGCCGCCGAGGAAGTAGCGGTCCTTGCCGGTGGAACGCGTGCCGGTGTTGGAATAGCCGGCGAAGACCTGCCAGGGTTTAGTTTCGGTGATGCTGAGTTCGAGGTTGCTGGTGCCGAGTTCGTCACCGGCGGCGAAAGCGCCCTGCACCTGGCGGTAGGGGTTACGGTTGAGCCAGTCGAGATCCTCGGAGAGTTTTTTGGCGTCGATACGCTCGCCATTGGTCAGGCGCAGGTCCGACTCCAGGGGGCTGGCCGGGTCACCGTTGACCTGAACCTTGCCGAGGCGGAACTCGACCACGCGCAGTTGCAGGGTGCCATTGGTGGCGTCGTGCGGCGGCAGCGTCACCGAGACGAAGGGGTGGCCGGAATCTCGATACACTTTGGCCACGGCGGCCTGCGCGTCGCTGATGAGCTTGCGGCTGAGCGGTTTTCCCACGAAGGGCGCGAGCGCCTGCCGGATCACGGCGCGGTCGCCGTCGCCGATGTCGCCGATCTGCACGCCGGCGGCGGGCGCGAGGTTGGCGCCTTCGGCCGGGCCGAGCAGGCGGATGCCGGCGACGGTCGCGCCGAGGGGCGTCGCGTCGGTCGAGCCGGGTTCGAGGCTTTGCGGGTCGAGTTGCAGGGCCGGGCCGGAAGGGCGTGGCAGCGCGGGCGGCTCGTTGCGTTCGATGGCCGGCGGCGGGGGCGGCGTTTGCGCGTGGAGCGCGGGCGCGACAGCGCCGAGGGCAAGAAGGGCAAGGGCCAGGGGCCTCATGCTAAATTGAATTTCGGATACGGTTTGCATTGAATACTTGGATTGAAAAATGAGTTGTCACCGCGAAGGGCGCGAAGGATGCGAAGAGACGGAGTGGGATTGGCCGCAAAAAGGCGCGAAAAGGCGCAAGAAACGGAGGGTTTGTCTTTTGCGCCTCCTGCGCTTTTTTGCGGCCATTCAGGTTTTGGTCCGGCGGATTACAGGGAGCTGAGGCGGATGTAGGGACCAAACTGGCGCAGGTTCTCGGGATCGACGCCGTTGCTGGCCGGCTCGTTGGTGAGCGAGCCGGGCGCGGGCGGCGGAGTCGTCTCGTTGACCAGAGTCTGCACGCGACCGGCGGCGTTCTCCTGCGCGGCGTTGTTCACGCCGCCTTCGATCACCCGCGGGGTCTGTGCGATGACCACGATTTCCTCGACCACCTGCCGGGCGATCTGCTCGATTTCGTCGTCGGTCTTGCCTTCGAGGGCCGGATTGTCGGCGAGGAGATCCTTGATTTCATCCACCGTGGGAACCCAGGGCGCGGTCGGGACAACGGGCGTGGTCGGGGCAGCCGTCACCGTCAGCGCGGTGGCGTTGGCCTCGGCCTGCACGAAGGTGTAGTTCTGCGCTTCGAGTCCGACGCCGTCGATGGCGTAGCTGCCGGGCGCACTGGAGGCGGTCGCCGGGCTGGTCCAGGTGAGCGAACCGGTCGTGGCGGAGGCGAGGGTTTCGTCGGCCACGAAGCCGGTCACCGCGCCGTCGAAGGCCGGGTTGGCCTGACCTTGCACGCGGCTGGCCGTGTTGGCGATGTAGGTAAGCACCGCCTTTTCAATAGCCGCGGTGGTTGCGAAGGTGGCGTCGGCGAGGATGTAGTTGCCCGCAGCGGCTCCGTCGAGGGCGTAGGCGCCGATCACGTCCTTGGACTCGCCCGCGTTCGCGTCGGTGTAGGCGGCGGTGAGCACGAGGCTCACCACGTCGTCGCCGATCAGGCCGGCGAGGTCGAGCGCGCCCTGGGTGAGGATTTCGATGGCGGTGGCGCCGTCATAGACCTTGCTCGCGGCCACCGTGCCTTGCGTGCCGATGGTCAGGCTGCGGGGTGTGACGGTCAACTGGCCGGGCTGGTAGGCGATGGTGTAGTTGTCCAAGCCGCTGCCGGTCGCACCCAGGGCGGTGACGGCGTAGGCCGCGCCGCCGTTGACCCCGGCGGTGGCTGCCGCACCGTCGCTGGCGAGCGTCACGCCGGAGACCGCATCGGCGTTCTTCAGGCCGGTGACGGTGTAGTGGTCGCCGCCGAAGGTGAAGACATCGCCGTAAACCTTGGTCAGGTCGCTCCGGGTCGCGATGGTCAGCGCGGCCTTCGTGACGGTCAACTGGCCGTCGGTGTAGGTGATGTTGTAGTTGGCGAGGCCACTGCCGGTGATCGTATCATCCAGGGCGGTGACGGTGTAGGTGTTGACGTCGGCGGTGAGCGCCGCGCCTTCGCTGGTCAGCGTCAGGCCGGTGACCTCGTCACCCGTGCCCGCAACCAAGCCGGTGACGGTGTAGTGGCTCGCGTCGAAGCTGAAAGCATCGCTATAGACCTTGGTCAGGTCGGTTTTGATCGCGATGGTCAGGTCCTTCGGCGTGATCGCGGCCTCGCCGCTGAAGACCGTATCCGCCAGCGTGTAGTTGCCCGCCTCGTTGTTGGCCAGGGCGTAGGTGCCGTTGACGGTGATGCGCGTGCCGCGTTCTTGTCCGCGTAGGCGGCGGTGAGCACCAGGCTCACGGTGTCGTTGTTGACCACGTTGGCGAGCAGGCCGGGGTCGGTGATCACGATGGCGGTCGTGCCGTCGTAAACCTTGCTTGGCGCCACCGTGCCGGTCGTGCCGATGGTCAGCACCCGCGGCGTGATCGTCAGCGAGCCGTCGGTGTGACCGGTGGCGGCGAGGCGGTAGTTCTCGTGATTTTCACCGATGAGGCTGCCGATGGTTACCCAGATAGAGCGGTCGCGGGGCGTGAGACTTCCACTGCTGCCACTGCCGGATTTAATCACGGCGGAGATCTCCCCGCCCGGAGCGCGCACTTCGCCGGCGAGGGTGATCAGGTCAAAGGAATGCAGATCCACCCGGCCGCCAATGCCAGCATCGATCAGGCTCCCCTCGCCCAACTGGATTCTCCCTTGCAGGGAACTGGCCTCGTAGTGCGGATAGGCCACGCCCGATCCGGAGATGTAACGCCACGACCAGGAGATGGCAGAAAGACTCAGCGAGGATGGCGCGCGGTGTCCCTCGGACAGGAGGACGGAGCCGCCCAAGGTGGAGAGAGCCGCACCGCCGGCGAACAGATCGGAAGAAGGGTCGAAGTCGAGGATGAGCCGGTGCCGCGGCAGCAGGCTCACCTGCGCGCCGACAGCCAGCGTGATGCCATCCTGGCCGTAGGAAGGAGTGATTCCGTTGAGCGCGAAATCCGAAAAACCGCCCCGTTCGAAGAAACCGGTGTCCAGCCCGAGCGAGTAGGAAGGGACGGCGTCCGGCCCGGCACCGATGAAGATGGAGTGGCTGGTCAGACTGAGGGAGCCGCCCCGCGCGGCGGAAGCCGGCGTGGCCAGCGCGTAGCCCTGAAAGCCGCCGTAGGGCGAGACACCGTCGCCGAGTTCAAGGCGGCTCGCGCCGACGGAGATGGAACCGGCGTCGCCGAGGCGGGAGAGGCTGCCCTTGGGGTTGACATAGCCGCCACCGGAAACGTCGATGAGGCTGCCCTCGGCCAAGGTGATGACGCCCGTGCCAATCCCCGGGCCGCCAGCCGAAGCAACCCCGCCCGTATGCGGGGTCAATTCATTACTGCCGAGGACAATCTCACCGCCCCGAATCGCCAGACGGCCCGCATGCGCGCCCGGATTCAGAAAATCATTGATCCACTGTCCGCTGACATCGAGCACGGCCTCCGCCCCGAGCGTGACGGAAAGGGAGGGACGCCAGGTAGATTGTGCGGAGGCAGTGGCTTCTTCCGGCACGCCTCCGAGCGCCGCCTGCAGGTTGATGGAGCCGCCTGCGGCCCGGATGCGGCCATCGACGACGACCTCCGGCGCGGCGAACACCAGCCGCCCGCCCGCGCCCAGGTCGAGCGACGCGGCCTCATCCATGACGATGGAGCCGATGCCGTAGATTTCGAGCGAGCCGATGCCGCCGGCTTCAAGGGCGGTGGTGGAAAGGACGGTGCGGAAATCCTCCGCCAAACGGTCGCCGAACGAGAAATCGTCGGAAAGCGGCGCGTCGTCGTCGGTTCTCAGTTCCGCGTGGAGCAGGCGGTAGTCGAAAAAGTAGGTGGGGTTTTCGCGGGTTGCATTTTTGTTGCCGAGGATCAGCGAGCCGCCGATGGGCGCGGCGGAGTTGTCCACCTGTCGCTCGCCAAGGGTGACATGGGCGAGCACTTGGCCATCGAGCGCCACGCGACGGGCGCTGAGCGTAACCGTGCCGGCGGCCTTGCCCTCGCTGTAGGCTTCGGACGCGCGCGGGGAGGAAACAAAGGGCATGTGAAAATTTTCCGTGACGCCCCAGCGGCCGTGATCGACCGACAGGATACCGACGATGCCGGTGTAGTTCTCTCCCCAAGTGGCATTGCCCACATCGACGATGGCGCCGTTGGCGGAGACGAGACGCGTGACCTGCCCGATGGCAGCGGTGTAGTTGACGGTGCCGCCGGAGACATCGAGCACGGCGCCGTCGCGCACCACGATGTCACCGTAGGCGCTGACTGTGATATTGCCGCCCGTGGCGGTGAGTTCTCCCACTCCGCGACGAAGTTGGTTGATGTAGCCGGTCGCATCGAAGAGCGGCGAACCGATCCAGACGCCGGGCTTGCCTTCGATCCATTCGACGTCGGCCATGAAGGGGTCGTCGAAAGCGCCGGTGTCGCGCAGATCGACCCAGACTTTCTTGCCATAGAGCAGGTCGTAGAGCAGCGGGTTGTCGCGCAGTTCGTTGCCGCGCAGTTCGACCTCCACGAAGTTGCGTCCGCCGTCCACAACCACGCCGAGGGAGCCGGACATATCGATAAGTGTATCCTTGCCGATATAAACGCTGTATTCGGCCCAGCGCGTTTCATTCTGATCTGAGGAGTGCAAACCCTCAAAAGGAGACTGCTCGTTATAGCTGAGAATGGAAATCTCCCCTGCGGGAGCCACGAACGTTACCCCGTCGCCGATATAAATGCCCTTGCCTTGAATCTCTATCCGCGAGGGATCGAGCAGGGAAGCGGCGGTGACGGTATCGGTGGACGAATACTCGGGGAGGATGTCGAACACCGTGCCGTCGGCAATGGCGACGCTACCGGTGCGCAAATAGCCGATGCCGGTAAATTGATATGTTATAGTATCCCTATCCAAGAAGGCATCGTCGCGAGCGTGAAGAAGGATGGAGCCGTTGGCGGCGACGGAGGTGGAGGCGGCGAGGCGGCCGGAGACTTCGATATCCTTGCCGACGAGGGTGATGTTGCCGCGTTCGGCGATGATCTCGCCGGTATTGGCGGCCAGGCCGGTGGCGGCGGTGTTGCCCGCGACTTCGATTTCCCAGCCGCGGAGATTGGATTCGCTGCTGGCCTTGAGGAAGGCGCGCTGGCCGGAGGCGAGGAGGGTCTGGCCGTCGGGCGTGAGGATCGTGCCGTGGTTGGTGACATTGCCGCCAAGGAGGAAGACGCGGCCGGAGGCGTCGGTCTCGATGCGGGCGCCGGCCTCGACCGTCACGTTGCCGGGGGCCGTGCGGGTCGCATGGGCGATGGCGGAATCGAACGCGAAGGTGGGGGTCTGCTGCCAGTTGGAGGTGACGAACTCCCGCTGGAAGTTCTCATCCGAGATATTCAGCGAGGAGGCGACGAGGGAGCCGACATTGACCTGGGAGGCGCCGCCGAAAATGACGCCGTTCTGGTTGACGATGTAGACCTGTCCATCGGCCTTGAGCTGGCCCAAAATTTGCGAGGGGTTGGTATCGGCGCCGGTGACGCGGTTGAGGGCGATCCAGTCGGTGTTGCCCTTCTGGTCGAAGGTCAGCGTGGTCTCCTTGCCGATATTGAAGGACTCCCAGGTGAGGATGGCCTTGGCCTGCTGCTGGACGATGTCCACGTGGGTCTGCGCACCCTGTTGCGTCTGGACTGGGGCGGCGGCGCCGAGCCAGAGGGAGGAACCGGGCGTGGCGCCGGGGGCGACGACCAGGCCGCCGGTGGTCAAACCGTTGGGAACCGAGGAGGTGGCGGCCTGGGCGGCGGCGCGGGCCGCCTCCTGAGCCGCGCGAACGGCGGCGACGGCTTGGGTGATACGGGCAAACGAGTGGCTGGCGCCACCCGCACTGGCCGGCAGTTGTGCGGCCGGGTTGGCTGCGGCGGGCAGATTCTGCGTGTTTCCGCCGCCCCCGGTGCGGGGGGCGAAGCTGCCGGCGGCCAGCGGCAGCACACTGGAGAGCGAAAGGCCCGTGGCGGCGAGCGCGCAGATGGCGCGGTAAAGGCGGCGGGAAGCGGAGCGGAAGGCGGCGGGAGACATGGCGGAAAAGGCTGAAGGACTGAAAAACTGAAGGACTGAAAGAATGGGGAGAGCGGTGTGGCGGGGTCCTCACACCGCTCTCCCGGCAAGCCTCAGTTGGCGGGCTTGGCGAGAAGCTGAGGCAGCGCGAGTTCGTTGATCACGAGGGGATTTTGTTCGAGCAGCCGGGTCAGATAAGTCTGGCGGTTGACCTTGGCTTTTTCGGCGCGCAACTGCTGAGCGAGCTGGCCGCGGACTTGGTCGAAACCGAGTGTCTGCGCCTCCTTTTCCTCGTGGATTTTCACGAGATGCCAGCCGTCATCGAGTTCGATGGGCGCCGAGACGGTCTCCTGCGCGAGGCCGGAAACGGCGGCGCGGATTTCGGGCCGTAGCTGGGTTTCCAATACCCAGCCGGCTTCGCCGCCGCGTTCGGCGCTGGCGCGCTCGTCGCTGCTGACTTTGGCGATGGCCGCGAAGTCGGCGCCCGGAGCGGCGAGTTCGTCCTTGACCGAGGCGAGCTTGGCGCGGGCCTTGTCGAGCGCCGCCGCCTCTTTGGGTTTGGCGATAAAAATCTGCGAGAGGCGCACCTGGCGGGGCACGACAAGCTGCGCTTTGTTGGCCTCATAAAACGCCTTCAGTTCGGCATCGGAGGGAAAGCTCTCGGGCGGAAGCGAGACGGCTTGCAGGTAGCTTTCGACCAAGGCGTTGTCGCGGGCGCGCTGGAGCGCGGCCGCGGCGGCGGGCGACTGGTCCCACTTTTTTTCGAGCGCCTCTTTCAGGACAACCTGGCGGGCCAGCAACGAGCGCACGGCCTGGCTGAGCAGGTTGGGATTGCGGGCCAGAGCGGCCTGTTCCTTCGGGTCAAGCGTCTCAAGCGAGGCGCGGATGTCCTCGATCTTGATCTCGGTGTCGCCGGTGCGGGCCAGGACGCCGGGACCGGGCTCCTGCGCTTGCAGGGCCACGGCCGCGCCAAAACTCAGGGCGGTCGATAGTATCGGTTTGATATTCATGGGTTGGGAAGATTCGGTGGCATGAGATTTATGATTTACGAATTACGATTTACGATTTACGATTGGAGCGCCTGCGGCGCAGTTGAAGGGAGCCGCTGCGCGGCCTGTTTAAGTTTTAAGTTGGCGCGAAGCGCCGCCGGCTTTTCTTGATACTTGTTACTTATTTAGCGGGCGGCTTTGTTGTCGGTGATGCGGTCGGCGTAGTCCTGCACGAGGGTTTGCAATTCGACGCGCTTGGTGCGCACGAAGGGTTCGCGGGCGGTGAGTGCGTCGCCTAGGCCGAAGCGCTCCAGCCGCGTGAGGATCTCCTGGGAGAGCCGCACCAGCGCCACGTTCTTCGCCTCGCGGTCGGCGGCGCGGCGTTCGAGTTCGGCGTTGGCGATTTCCAGGCGGTTGCGCTCGGCGTCGAGCTTCTGCGCGAGCGCGTGCGTGTCCTCGGCGGTCTTTTTCCACCGGTCGCCGGTGGCCGTGAGTTCGGCGATTTTGGTATCCTTTTCCTCAAGGCGCTTGTTGAGGCCATCGACGGTCTTTTCGGAGGCCGCGCGCTCGGCCTCGGCCAGTTTTTTCAAGACGGCCAGTTCTTTCTTGAAGGCGTCGCGCTCTTTTTCGATCTCGTCCTTCACGAGTTGGAGCGCGGCCAGCTCGGTCTGGGCGGTGCGCAACTGGAGGGTGGTGGCGCGCAGGGCCTCGCGCAGGCGCAGTTCGATCTGCGCCGCCGCATCGGGCTGCTGCGCCAGGGCGGCGCTGGCGAGAAACAGGCCGGCCAGCGTGTGTAATATAAGTTTGGATACTGTTTTCATGGGACGGATCAGAACTTGGCGTTGAGGTCGATTTGGAGGGTGTCGGCGCTGAATTTGGGGCCGGCGACGCTGTCGGAACTCATCCACAGGATGCGCGACCAGACGCGCTTCGAGAGCGCCAGGCTGGCGGAGAGGGTGTAGCCCTTGACGTTGGTGCCCCCGAGGCCGAAGTCGGAGTCGGTGAAGGCGTCGATCACCGCGTCGCTTTCGACTTTGCGGTACCCAATACACATTCGGCTACCGCGACCCGGAAAACCTCCTCGCCGCCGTCGATTACATCGCCCCGCCCATCCAGGTTGCCCGCCGCTTCGACTGGAAGCTCGCCGACGCCAGCAAGGTCTTCCTCACCGAAACCGACGACGACCGCCCCATCGGCGGCGGCTTCAAGACCGTCGAGTATGCCGGATCCGAACAACAGGCCAAGACCAGGAATCGCGGCCTCCGCACCGTCATCGACCTCGACGAAGAGGGCGGCGCCGTCAACGAAGAGTCCATCACGGCCATGCTCATGCAGCGCATCATCCGCAACAAATACATGCCGCCATGACGGTCCTCAACGCCCTTGGCGCCGGCACCGCGGTCACCTGGGGCGCCGACACCCAGCCCGACGGCGACATCCGCTCCGCCCTCGCCGACGCGCAACTCGCCTCCGGCGTGTATCCAAATCGTGGACTCATGGGCCTCGTCGCCTGGAATCTTCGCCGCTCCGCATACGAGGGCGGCGACAAGGCAGGCTCATTCGCCGGCCTCGCCAAGACCCCCGCCGACGTTGCCGCCGACCTCATGCTTGGCGACCTCCGCATCGACAAGGCCATCTTCCAAGCCACCAAAACCGCCAAGCAGCGTATCGTGGGAAGCACTGTCTACGGCTTCCTTGCCTATGACGGTTTGAGCAAGGACGACCCCAGCCACATGAAGCAATTCTTCACCACGCCTCTCGGCTCCGCCGGGCGCTTCCGCGTCTTCCGCCGCCAGTTCGGCCCCGCCGAAAAATTACTCGAAATCATCATCGAGCATTACGACAACATCCTCGGCACAAGCACGGTCGGTTTCGCCCGCCTCAACGTCAGCCCCGCGACCTGATTCCCCCCCCCCGCCACCCTCCGGATTCCGGCGTCCATCGTCCGGAGTCCGGAGTCCCCCCCCCTTTTCCCATACGTATCATGAAATGGATTACACTCGCCGCCGCCGATCTGAACGACTACCTAGTCGCCCTGCAAATGACCTCCCTCCGTACGGCGGTCCTTGCCACCGGCCAGGCCGACCCGTTCGTCCAGGTGGCGGCGGATGTGATCTCCAAAGTCCGCGCCTACATCGCCAGCAACCCCGATAACCGCGTATCCGCGACACCACTCACCATCCCCCCTGAACTCCGCACGGACACCTGTTACCTCATCATCGCGCCCCTCATGGGCCGCCTCAAACTCAAGCTCAATGAAGATCAGCGAAAAGCCCTCGACATCGCGCACAGCACCCTCATCGCCCTGCGCGAAAAAAAGCTGCTCGTCAGCAAGCCCGACGATCCCGTCGAGCCCGAAGTCCAGGGAGCCTGCGACTCCGTCGAGCAAGCCAGCCGCGGCCCCCGCCGCTTCACGCAAAAGTCCCTGTCCTCCCTGTGACTCCCGCGCAAACGTATCCGTAAAAAATGACAAAAGGGAAAAAATCCTCACGCTCGGCTCGCTCTTCGCGGGCATCGGCGGCTTCGATCTCGGCTTCGAGCGCGCCGGCTGGCGCACCGCGTGGCAAGTCGAAATCACCCCCCTCAACCGGGCTGTCCTTGCTCACCGATTTCCCGATGCCGCCCGCTTTGCGGACGTGCGTGCAGTCGGCCCGCAGGAGCTTTGCAAAGTCGATTGCATCACGGCCGGCTTCCCGTGCCAGGACATCTCCACCAGCGGCTATTCCCGGAAAGACCGTTCCGCTGTCGGCCTTGCCGGTAAACGCTCCGGACTCTTCTTCGAGGTGGTTCGTATCCTCAAAAAAATACAACCCCCCTGGATGGTCCTGGAGAACGTCCCTGCGCTGCTCAATTCCAACGATTGCGAGGACATTCAGGAGGTCATCCGGCAGCTTGCCGAGTGCGGGTATCTGGGATACTGGCGCGTGCTTGACGCTCAATATTTCGGAAGCCCCGCGCGCCGTCGTCGCATCTTCCTGGTCGCGGGTCTTGGACGCTACCCCGCAATCGACATCCTAGCTGATGCCGCACCAGTGGAGAGCATACCTGGTGCGCTTGCGCCGTTCACAAAGCCACGGCTCGCGGACGCATGGCCTGGCTATACTCTACAGGCCCGCAGCACTGCGACAAGGACCTGTCTTGGCAGCGAGCCTCTCGTTGCTGAGCAGGACGGATGGCGTGCGATGGTTGAGCGGGAGCGAATGTCTCGCGATTCAGGGTTTTTGTACGGACTGGATGCGGCCAGCACTGCGGAAGCATTTGGTGCCGGAAACGCTGTCTGTCCGCACGTCGCGGAGTGGATCGCCTGCCACCTCTCGCGTAGCTAAAAAATAACTACCAATCGAAAATCGGGAATCGAGAATCGAAAATTCACCCATGCTCTTCACCGCGCCAATGACCTTCGGGGAAGCCCTCCAGTCCCTCGCCATGCGCAACCTCCTGCCCACCTCGGCGCTCACGGCGGACATGCGCCAGTTCAGCGCGGAAATCCGCCGCCGCTCCCTCTGGAGCGCCACACTCGAAAGCGTCAACACCCTCCAGAAAATCTCCGGCTCCGTACAAAACATCCTCCAGGGCAAGACCGGCGTCACGGACGGCATGCTCGCCCTCCGCGAAAGCCTGGAGAAGGACGGCTACATCGCCCCCGAAGGCAAGGAAGGCACCCTGCAAGACCTCCTCTCCCCGCAACGCCGCCGGCTCGTCATCGAGACCCAGGCCGACATGGCCGCCAACGCCGGCCGTCATGCCCAGGGCATGACCCCCGCCGTCCTCGAAGAATTTCCCGCGCAGGAACTCTACCGCATCGGCACTCCCGCCGGAGGCTCCGAAGCCGAACGCGACTGGGGCCAGCGCTGGATCGACGCCGGAGGCCCCCCCGCCATCGGCGGCCGCATGATCGCCCTCAAGACCGACCCCGTGTGGACGGAACTCGGCAACCCCGCCCTCTTCCCCGACGGCCTCGGCAACCCCTGGCCCCCCTACGCCTTCCACTCCCTCATGCGCGTCCGCGACATCGACCGCGACGAGGCCGTCGCCCTCGGTATCATGGACCCCGATACCATCCTCGACCCCGGCGAAGCCCCCTTCGGAGACGAGGAACTCGCCGCCGCCCCCGCCACCCGCGCCCAATGGCTCCGCGAAGCCATCGAGGACAGCGGCCTCGCCGCATTCGACGCAGACGGCGTCCTCCACTTCCTCGCCAACGACTACGACCCCGCCCAGCCCCGAGCCGACGACGGCAGATGGAGCGAAACCGGCGACACGCGCCCCGGCTCACCCGCTCCCCACCGCCGCCGCGATTCCCTCGGCCGCCGCCCGGCCCGGGGAGAACAGCACCTCCCCGACGACGACAATATCGCCCGGGGCCGGGCCGCCATCCAGCGCCTCCAGCGCCGCAAATCCGGCTCCATCCGCGACGCCATGTTCGTGAAAGACCTCGGCACCATCGAGTTTGCCCACGGAAACACCGGCATCAAAAAACCGGATACAAAAGGCCGCACGCACCGCGAAGGCGGCGGTGTCGCGCACATCGACAGCAAGCACGCCGCCGACCTCCTGCACGTCCCCGAGTGGATCGTGAAAGGCGAAAAAGGGGAACCCGAACTCGCCACCATCAAGGCCTGGAACGGCAAGGAAATGACGGACCGGCAGGTCTGGAAGCGGGAAATCAACTACAAAGGCAACCTCGTGATCCTCAGCAGCCGGAGCAAAGGATCAAAAAGCCAATGGCTTGTCACCGGTTTCAATCCGGCAAGGGGGAGCAAATGAAAAAAACGGCCCAAAAGAAAAGCCGCCCGGAAACCGGGCGGCACTACAAGAAAGATGCAACCAGGGGCGCTACTCCCCGGCGCTACACGGTGGGGCGTGGAATTGCATGCGCTGGCCACCGGTTGCCTTCAGGACCCTCAATATCCGCCCCCGCCACCCGCATTGCAAGCGAAAAAAAACGGAGGGCCAACGCATGAGCGGCCTCGCCGTCCAGATCGGGATCACCGGCAAGGCCCGCGGCCTCCCCGCCCGCCTCGCCAAAGCCATCGCCCCCGAGCGCATCGCGCCCGTCATCGGGCAAGACCTGACCCGCCTCGTGACGGATCACCTCGTCGCCTACGGCAAGGCGCACCCCAACCGCCTCGGAGGCACCCGCACACAGTACTACGGCAAGGCCGCCGACAAGACCTCGTACACCGTCCAGGGCGACACCGTGACCATCTCGGTCAACCAGGTTGGCATCCGCCTCCATTACTACGGAGGCACCGTGAGTAAAAAAAAGAAAAAATACCTCACCATCCCCGTCCACCCCCTGGCGCACGGAAAACGCGCAGGCGACCACTTCTCCGGCAAACTCAAGCTCGTATTTGGAAAAAACAGACAACCCGTCGCCCTCGCCCTCCCCTCCGAAGCCAAAGGGCAAAAGGATACCATCCTGTACGCCCTCAAAAAATCCGTCACCATCCGCGCCGACAAAAAAATCATCCCCGGCAAAACCGCCCTTCGGCAAGGGTTGATACCTTTCAGTTACGCCAAAGCCTGGACGGCAGAGTCTGATTGGAATCTGGTTCCCAATGCCTTCCGTTACACCTCATTCGAGGCTGAGGTTTGCGGTATATCGACCCCTTACTATGACGTTCATTCCGCCAGCGAATCATACGTAAACAACTTAGGAAACTACCCCCAACGCTCAAAGGTTGCCACGGTTGGGATGCTCGCAAGCCAAGGGCTCCCGACCAATGGCACAACCGCAGACTATTACGAGAGCGAAAGCCGGAGGAAAAACAACACAAACGGCTTTGGGTTTGTTTCCAATTCGGTTTACCCTGAGTCTTCCACCCTGAGTCTGTTGTCATCCGGGTATTATCCTGAACTGACATCCAAATTAGTAGTTGGGAAAGAACGACGCGAAGTTGACTTTGGCGGAGAAGATGCGAACGGGGATCGCAGGGCCACCACCCCAATAATCCTGGAAGCCACGCAAGATGATACATGCGTGCTGGTGGACTATGCAGGCGTGCTGGTCGGAGAGGGGGAGGGAGGCTGACATGGGCACGCTCCTGGACCGGCTAGTGAGAGAGTTCCGCCAACGGCATCCGGAACCGGATGTCAGCCTCCCGTCCACGCCGGAGCCGTCGCCCATGCCGGAAGCGCCAGCAATCCAGGCGGAATCGTCTGCCACCGCTCCAGTCGGTCCGCTCATCGGACCGGTCCCTCTGCCGGACCGCCGGGGAAACAGCAAGCGCAGCGCCTGCGGCCAAGGCCGCGAGCCGTGCCCGCGTGGTGTTGGTGTTGATCTTCGGTTTTTGTATTTTGATTTTCATGACAAAAGAAAAACTGGCTGCCGGTCGCGCACCGGAGGGAGGCCCGGAAACGTTGCGGACAAGCGTAGTGGCAAACGCAAATTCGCGGGGAATCGCCCCCTCCGGAGAGCCTGCGAACGCAAGCTCGCAGCTACAGGGTACAAACCAATATCCTCCGTATCAACTAAACAAA
>JAISAX010000849.1 GCA_031266495.1 Opitutaceae bacterium | reverse complement strand
CCCCCCCCCCCCCCCCCCAATGCCTCGACTCCGCCTCGCTCTTCCCGTTTTCGCCGCGTGCATCCTCTCCACCCTTCCGCGCCTTCACGCCGCCGACTCCGCCGTCGTCACGGTGACGGTCGATGCCGGCCGCGTTGTGCGGACTCTCCCGCGCGCGGCGTATTCGATCAATGCCTTCCATGCCTTCGATCCCGCCGTCGCGACCAATCCCGCGTATCAGGAGGCGATCGCTTATCTCAACCCGGGCATGATCCGCTACCACAGCACCGCGCTCATTGCCGACTCCGCGCAAAACCCGCGCGGCTGGCTCAATCACGAGACGCGCGCCTGGGATGTCGAAAAAATCCGCCGCGCCACCGCCGCCTGGCCCGCCGCCACGCCCAGGCTCTTCACCCTCCCGCGTCCGCCCAGGTGGATGACCGATCCCGAAACCCGTCTTGTCGCCGCCGACCAGATCGACGCTTACGCCAGCCTCTGCGCCGATCTCGTTCGCATCCTCAATGGGGAACTCAAGCTCGGCATCCTGTATTGGGAAACGCTCAACGAACCCGAACTCACCTACGTCCGCCCGCTGCGCCGGAAAAATCAGTCCGATCAATTTCGCACCGCCATCGAGCTGCATAATCGCGCCGCCGCCGCCATGAAACGCGCCGACCCGGCGATTCAGGTCGGCGGCCCCGCCGTCTCCAGCGCGGCATGGACCGAAATCGTTGACCGCTTCTCCCGCGGCGCGCGCGATCACCTCGATTTTTTCTCCTGCCACAATTACGGCAGCGGCAACATCGCCGACTCCGACGAAAAGATCTACAACGCCGCCCGCTCCTTCGCTCCCAGGCTCCGCCGCGTTCGCGAGATCCTGGTCGCCAACATCCCCGCGCGCCGCGTGCCCATCTACTTCGACGAGTTCAACATCAAGTGGACCTGGAACCCCGTCGAACCGCGCATGGCCACGCACAAGGGGGCGGTGTTCGACGCCCTCGGCCTCGTCGCCTCCGTCAATGAAGACATCGACGGCACCTTTGCCTGGAACGATGTGGACAACGTTTACGGCAAATACTCCCGCTCCTGCGAGCCGCGCCCCTCCGCGCATCTGTATCATTATCTCAATACGCACTTCATCGGCGATTCGCTCACGACGGCCAGCAGTGACGAGGGAGCGATCGTGCCGTTTGCCGTCCGCCAGCCGGTTTCCGGCCTCCGGTCCCTGATGCTCATCAACCGCGCCAATGAAGAACGGCGGGCATCGGTTGAATCTGAAAAATGGATACCGGAAGCCGGACTCGTCGAAATTTCCGCCGCCGGGCTGCGGTCCCTGCCGTCCGCCGCCTCGACACTGCTGACCCTGCCGCCGCATTCCGTCACTCTCATCATCGAGAACGCCATCAACCACAACACCATCAACCATCAATCCGGTTAAAAACCATGAAACCTGCACCTCGCCATCCATCCTCCATCGTATCCTTGCTGACAGCCGCGGCTGCCGTGTTTGCGGCATCCATCGCGTCGGCGGACATCGTGAAACAAACCGCCTCCGCCGCTTCGGGCCAGAGCTGGGAGACCGCCACGTTATGGGAAGGCGGCGCCGCTGCGTCTTCCGGAAACGATTATTTTACCAACGGCTACACCCTTCGCACGCCAACTGTAAGCGGAGGCAATGGCGCGACAACTTTTCCTGCCGGGGCCTCGCTTGCGGTTAGTAGTGGGGACGGCAGTACCCGGGGAACGCTTACCCTGAAAACCAAAACGACCACGATCGGGGAACTCCGGATTGGAGTTGGCACCGTCCATAACAACGTAAACACGGGTTCCAATCAACCGGCGACGCTCAACGTCACCAACCTGACGATCCTCTCCGCCGCCACCGCCGCCAATCCGGCGATCCTCCAGGGGGCTGCCACCAACAACGATCTCACCGTCAAGATTACGAACCTCCTCGGCGACGGTTATCTGCAGTTTACGAATCCGCGTAACTATTCCCTCTCCGCCACCAACGCGGCCGCCTTTACCGGGGAGATCAATCTCAATCAGGGCACCCTGACGCTCGCCACCGACTTCGTCGCGTCCGGTGCGGCCTTCTCGATGTCCGCCTCCGGAGCCTCGCTGGTACTCACCCGGAATTTGTCCGTATCCTCCTTTACCTTTGGCGCCACCAGGCTGGATGTTGTGGGCAACACATATACCAGCGCGCAGCTCAACGCGCTGTTCGGCACCACGGCATTCTCGGGCGATGGCATTGTCTCCCTGCAATCGATACCGGAACCCTCGATCCTGGTGTTTGTGTTCGGCGCTGTCGCGCTGTGCGTGTGCGGTGGCATTGCGCGCACGAAGCGCCGCCACACACATCCAATGTAGAATGCAGAATTGCCCCCCCCCCCCCCCGGACTCATATCATTCTTCATTCTGCATTCTCCATTAGTCTGGCGTCAAAAAGCCGGTCCGTAATGTTTCATTTTCGTGGAGATTTTTACGCTCCTTCGCTGCTAAAAAATCCGGGGCGAGGCGGGGGGGGGGGACCGCGGGCAAGGAAGCAAGGTCCAGGATGCGCGTAATGGTCCGTCTGCCAAAATCCCCGCGAATATGAGCGAATACCCGGGATAGCAGTTCATAGAGCGCAAAGGACTGCCGGTTATCTTCTTCGCGTCCTTTGCGGCCTTTGTGTAAAATCAAGAACATTCGGGGCGCTGGTATAAGCCCGGGTGTAATTATAAAACAGATACGACTGCGGAGGTCGACGGCGGGCGACATCGCGCCGACTACTGCTGCCCGCCCGTAGAAGAAAAAACATCCCGCACGGAGGCGGCCAGTTGTTCGCGCGGCACGTCGTGTTCGCTGCGGTCGCCGAGGTCGCGAATTTTCACGACGCCCTTCGCCACCTCGTCGCCGCCGAAAATCAGCGCGAGCTTCGCGCCCGATTCGACGGCGGCCTTGAACTGTTTGCCGAAGGCGATTTCCCGGAGCGGATAATCCACCCGGTAGCCGGCCGCGCGCAGTTCGCCGATGGCGCCGAAAGCCGCACGCCGCTCCGCCTCGCCGCCGCCGATCACCACGTAAACATCCGTTGCCTGCACCCAAGAGGGCGTGAGGCCGTGCTGCTCGAGCAACAACGCCATCGTCACGTCGCCGATGGCGAAACCCGCCGCCGGCAGGTCGCCGTAACCGAGTTTGCCGACGAGATCGTTGTAACGTCCGCCGCCGGCGATGGCGCGCAACTCGCCCTTGCGGTCGAACGCCTCGAACACGAAACCCGTGTAGTAGGCCAGACCGCGCACGACGCCGAAATCCACCTCGACGAATTCGCCCAGCTCCATCGCCTCAAGACCGTCGAGCAGCTTGCGCCAGTCGGCGAGGCGGGCCGTGAGTTTTTCGCCACCCGCCGCGTTGCTGCTGCCGCCGGCGGCGGCGGCGTTGGCGGTGATGTGAGGCGCGAGGATTTTTTCGAGCGCCGGCAGGCTTTTCACGCCGAGAAATTCGAGGATTTTTTCTTTCAGCGCCGGGTCGAGCGCGCCGTGGGCCGCGGCATATGGTTTGAAGGCGTCGTCGCCGATTTTTTCGTACTTGTCGATCGCGCCGAGCAGGCTGCGCGTCTGCGCGTCGGAGAAGCCGAGCGCCTCCAGGTAGTAGAACCACAGATTGCGGTCGCTGAGCCGCACATAAAAATCCGCCGCAGTGAGACCGAACTGGCGGATGCATTGCACGAGCAACCCGATGAGTTCGATTTCGGCCTCCGGACCGGGTTCGCCGAACAAATCGCAGTTGAGCTGGAAAAACGCCCGCTCGCGTCCCTTCTGGGCGCGTTCGTAGCGGTAAAATTCCCCGATGCTGAACCATTTTATCGGACGCTTCAGGGAATGGGCCTTCGCGCCGACGAGGCGGCAGACGGTAGGCGTCATTTCCGGACGGAGCGCGACCTCGCGTCCCCCCTTGTCGGTGAAACTGAAAAGCTGCGTCTCGATTTCGTCGCCGGACTTGGCCTTGTAAAGGTCGAGCGATTCGAGGACCGGCGCGTCGTATTCCTGGAACCCGAACGCATGCGCCGCCTGCCGCCACAGGCGGAAGATGTGATTCCGGCGCATGAAGGCGTCGGGATAAAACTCGCGAAAACCGGGCAAGGACTGGAACTGGGTCATGAGACGAAAAGCTGAAAAGCTGAAATGCGGAATGCGGAAAACCGGCAACGTTGCAAAACCTCCTCCGACGCGGCGATGCAAAAAACGACGCGATGCCCGGAGCGGGTGTAATTGAAAGTGATGGGAGACCCGAAATTTCGCCTGAACCGGAACCGGATCAGGACCGCAGGAGCGCACTTCACGTGCGCCCGTTGTCGTTGATGAACAACGGCGCCTCATTCAGCGAACGGTTCTTCGACGTTTTCGATGGAAACAAAGGAGGGGGGGGGGGGGGGGAACCGGGGTGTGGGGGGGCTA
>JAISAX010000651.1 GCA_031266495.1 Opitutaceae bacterium | reverse complement strand
CATCCGGTTTCACGGAAAAAACCACGCCAAAACCCGTTGATGCCGGTGTGCGTGGAGGACGATGGCCCGGGTGCCGGGGGGGGATAATCTCCCTCTTTCACCTTGAGGCAAACCCACATGAACGCCGTTCCGTAGAACACGTCGATGATGCACAGGATCAGGGTGAAATGTCCGGGCGCCTTGCCCATGATCCAGTAATTGAAAATCATGCCATCGATCAGGCTGACGGCGCGGAATAATCCGTAAAACCGGCCGAGTAATGATTTCGGCACGACATCGTTGACGAGTCCGTTGAAAACGGGTTGCGCGGCGACCGCGGCAAATTCAAACACGGCCCAGAACACTCCGAAACAGACGACGGCAATCACCGTCTCGCTTTGCCCGGGGAACAGTCGGTGAACCTGTTGGGCGAGGATGGGCGTGAGCCCGATACCGGTCATGCCGAGAGCGGCGACGGGCGTTGTCGCCAGCAAGAACGGAATACGCCGTCCCCGGCGTCCGCGATGGCGGTCGGATTTTACGCTGATGATCGGAGCAAGGATCATCCCGACAAATGCCGGGAAGGAAATCATCAGCAGGCCGAAAAGGAGATTGGGGACCTTCAGGTGATTCAGATACCACTGCGACATGGGACCGACGGAGCGGTCACGCATCGACCAGGCAAAATCTCCGCAGAGTAACCAGAAAAATATGACAACAAGCCCGCCGGATGTGTAGGTGAGCGTGCCTGCCTTCCATGCACGAGGGGGCTTTGCGGGTGCCTGATCACTGGCCGGTGTGGCGGACCTGGCACGGGATATCGATGTGGTAACCATGAACGAATTACAACGGGCCGGCTTCGCCTTACTGACGGTTGTCGATGGGGATGTCCAGATTGGTGCCGACGGGGATTTTGCCGACACTCCAGTCGAAGAAGAGGGCAAGTCGATAGTTTCCGGCAACAGGCTCCCCGGGTGTGTTTTTCACCGTGCCTTCCTTGATGATGCCAGAGTCGGCACGCATTTTCTGATCGACCTGCATCATGGCCCAAACACGGGAAACGGTGAGTGAGCTGGTGAGTGTTTCATATCTTTCGGGCGGGACTGTCGAGAGTCCGAAAGGGCGTATGTTGCGGAAGCTCGCGATTTCCGGATAATTGACCCGGTTGACTTGCCGATTGAGCACCCACTCCGTGGTCCCTGTTCTCTTCGAGGCGGAAAGCGGGTCATCAAGACAGGGCACGCGTCGTTCTCCTGACGTGCCGGCGACCTGGACATAGGGGGCGAGGTGTATGGCAAGATAAGCGACGTTGTCGTTCCAGAACGTGGCTTTGACTCCGGTGTTGAGGCCGTTGGAACCCACGCCAATGGACGAGCCATCATTACGGCCAGGGAGTTCGCCACGATGGTCATCGGCGAACAACTGGATGGCGATGCCGGATTACGGCTTGCCGGGCAGGGTGAGGGTGGCGAGGAGCGCGTCGGAGACCCTGGCCACGGATTCACTCAGGGCCCCGGCGAGTGCGGCGAAATCCCTGCCATCCCACGGTATTTCCGGGGCCGAAAAACCTTGGCGCGAGAGGATGGTGCCGGAGGCCGGATCACTCGTCTCGATGACGGCGGCAAAGCTGGCCACCATCCTGCCGTCCGGCTTGCGCAGGCCCTCGCAACGCGTCACCCGGATCGACACGTCCACGGCGCGGCGGGTATCGAACGGAAACGGTTCGGGAAGGAGCCGGCTGATCTTGCCTGAACGAAGGAAGCGGAGCGCGATTTGTTGTTGGATTGCGGCGCCGAGCGGTTCCGCCCAGCGGGCATACGGCTGGTAAACCGTCTCGTTGGGGCCGACCCGGAGCACGATCTCGCGGTGGTCGAGGTAGGGGGCGATCTGCACATGCCTGAGCCCGACGGCGAGCGCATCGGATTTCCCGGCGAGGGACGCGGATGCCGGAAACTGCCCCGGAACGGCGAGCACGTAGTACCGCGTGGGATCGGGCCGTGCCCCGGGAACGATGGAGCAACCGGCAACGGCGAACGCAAGGGCGACGACCGCGAACGCAGCGAGGCACGCGAGGAGCGGGAGGAGGCGCGGGAGGCGCGGGAGACGCGGGAGGGCGGCGAGGAGCGGGAGGACGCGGGCTATGGTTTTCATGAAGAACAGACGGAAAATTCCTTTTTTAACCACGAAGGATGCGAAGGACGCGAAGATGAAATTACCCCCTGATGTCTTCCCGGTTTCGTTTTTCCGTTCTTCGCATCCTTCGCGGTCAATATCCGGAACCTCCCTTGGGTTTTGATTCCGGCGGGCGGCCACGGAGGAGGGCGGAGGGGTTGCGTTCGAGGAAATCGGCCAGCCGGGCGACCGCTTCGGCGGCCTCGCCGAGCCGGACCAGCGCCTTGCCCGCCTCGTCGCCGGTTTTTTGTTGGCTGCCTATGAACTGGCGCAGCGTGCCGGAAGCGGCGCTGAACTCCTTCACGGCGAGGCGCACGTCGGCAAGCGTGGCGGCGACATCCTTGCCGAGCAGGTGCCCGGTCTCGCCGCTGATTTCGCCGAGCAGGGTATCGAGCCTGGCGGAGGCGGCGCTGAGGGAGGCGACCGTCTGGCGCAGTTCGGGGGATTCCACAAACGCGCGGATGGTGGCGGCGGTCTGCGTCCATTCCCGGAGGAGGGCGGCGGTGTTGGCCTGGTTGAGCCAGGCGCGCACATCGGCGATGAGCAGGTGGGCTTCCGTGCCGATCTCGCCAAACTTGATGTGGCTCACTTCGCGAAGGATGGCGCCGAGGTTGGCCTGGAATTCCGCAATGGTGGAGGGGATGGCGGGCACTTCGAAATAGGGCGATTCGAGCTTCTCGTGGCGCATGGGCGGCCAGGCGGCGGGATCGAAAAAATCGAGTTCCACGTAAAGCATGCCGGTGGCCAGGCCGAGTATGCCGAGCTGGGCGCGGAGGCCGTCGTTGACGAGTTGCTCGAATCTCTCCCGCTCGCTGATGCCAGGCTCAGACCCGCGGGCGGAGGCAACCTTGTCGCGGTTCATCTCGCAGATGACCGCGACGTATGACTGGTGGCCGCCAGGGGTGTGCCGTATCCGGACGTCCGCTACGCGACCGACGCGCATCCCGCGGATCTTGACCGGCGAGCCGACATCAAGCCCCTGGATCGATTCGTCAAAATAGACAATGAACCGCTCCGGCTTGTGAAAAAAGCTGACGCCCCCAAACGAGAGCAGCGCTAGGATGCCCAGCGCAATCGCTCCGAGAACAAAAAAGCCGATGATGGCAGGACTGACTCTGGTTTTCATAAGAGTGGTTTTTCAGGGAAGTTCTGAAAATTCATTTTTGAACAGAAGGAAACCAAGGAAACGAAGGTAAAACGAAGAAGATCCGGAACGGGAAGCCGTTTATTTCAAGAAAGTTAAACAGGAGAGAACGGTGGGCGTCCCTGGTTGTTCTTCGTTCTCTTCGTTGCCTTCTGTTCAATTTTTAGAAGTTCCTTTCAGTTTTTCCCCGGGTGAGAAATTCGCGGACGCGCGGGGCGGGGCTTTCGCGGGCGAGGTGGCGCGGGTCGCCGTCGGCGACGATGCCTTGCGTCTCTCTGGAGAGCATGAGGATGCGCTCGCCGATGCTCATGATGGAGGCGAGTTCGTGCGAGATGATCACGCAGGTGGTGCCGAGCGTGTCACGGATGTTGACGATGAGGTCGTCGAGGTTGCGCGAGGTGAGGGGATCGAGGCCGGCGGAGGGTTCGTCAAAAAACACGATGGCGGGGTCGAGCGCGAGGGCACGGGCCAGACCGGCGCGTTTTTTCATGCCTCCGCTGATCTCGGACGGGTAGTAGTCCTCGTAGCCGGTGAGGCCGACTTGCGAGAGTTTCCATGTGGCGAGGGCGTGGCGTTCGCGGGCGTCGAGCCTGGTGTACTCCTCAAGGGGGAGGCTGACGTTTTGCCGGAGGGTGAGGGAACTCCAGAGCGCGCCGCTCTGGTAAAGGACGCCAAAGGTGCGGAGCAGTTCCCGCTGGTGGCGTTCGTCGGCGCGGGCAAACGATTCGCCGAAAAAAAACACGTCGCCGGCCTGAGGCGGGTTGAGGCCCACGAGATGGCGCAGGAGCGTGCTTTTGCCGCAGCCGGACGCGCCGCCGATAAAGACGATCTCGCCGGGAGCCACGGTGAAGGTGATGTTTTTGAGGATGGGCCGGTCGCCGTAGCCGCAATCCAGGCCGCGGGCTTCGATGGCGGGTGGCGCTCCGGGGGAGGGGGGGGGAGGGGAGGGCGAGGCGGGAGGAGCGGGATG
This sequence comes from Opitutaceae bacterium, assembly GCA_031266495.1. The sequence continues at coordinate 2,368 of JAISAX010000651.1, read as the reverse complement.
GGCGGCGTTGCCGGCGGGAGCGAGGTTCATGGCGTATCCGTTTTCCGTTACCAGCCGAGGGCGTTGAAGAGGACGGCAAAGAGGGCGTCGGCGATGATGATGAGCAGCATGCCGATGACAACGGCGGAGGTGGCGGCGCGGCCCACGCCGGCGGCGCTGCGGTCGGCGTTCATGCCGCGGTGGCAACCGGAAAGCCCGATGAGGATGCCGAAGCAGGAGGCTTTGACGAGGCCGGTGCCGATGTCGGAGAGGTCAAGGGCGGCGACGGTCTCGTTCCAGTAGGCGACGGGCGGGATGTCGAGAATCGTCAGGGCCACGCCCATGCCGCCGACGATGCCGAGGGCGTTGGCATAGAGGGCCAGGAGCGGCATCATGAGCGCGAGGGCGACCAGGCGCGGAAGCACGAGAAAATCGACGGGGCGGATGCCGAAGGTGCCGAGGGCGTCGATCTCCTCGCCCGCCTTCATGTTGCCGATGGTGGCGGCGAAGGCGGCGCCGGTGCGCCCGGCGAGGATGACGCCGGTCATCATCGCTCCCATCTCGCGGGTCATGATGAGTGCCACGGCGTCGGCCACATAAATGTCGGCCCCGAACTGCCGCATGAGCACCGCGGACTGGTACGCCATGATCACTCCGACCAGAAAACTGATAAGCCCGACAATGGGCAGGGCCATCGCGCCGCATTGCTGCATTTCGTCGAGGCAGTCGGCCCGGCGGAATTTTTCCGGACGGCGGGCCAGGCGCGCGAACCCGAGAATGCACTCGCCGAGGAAGGTCATGATGCCGGCGGCTTTCCGGAAGGTGTCGATGGTGGCCAGGCCGATCGAGTCAAGGAAGGGGTTGCGGCGGTCGCGGGCGGGGCGGGCGTTGGTCGCGGCGGCGAGTTGCCCGGCCAGGTCGATGGCCGCGGCGGGGAGGGCGGAGATGTCGCACCCGATCTTGCGTTGCTCGCACCAGCGGCGGATTTCGTGGGCGAAGAGGAGGAGGGCGCTGTCGAGGCGTTCGAGATCGCCGGCGAGTTCCACCTTCACGCATTGCGGCTGCGGGGGGGGGGGGGGAGGGGCGGCGCTGGAGTCGGCGCTGGCATTGGCGCTGGAGTGGGCGCAGGCGTTGGCGAAAACGGTTTCGAGGTCGGGCCGGGGGGCGGTCACCCGCCAGCGGCCACCGAGTTGCACGCGCAACAGGTCACCCTCGAACCAGGCCTCGGCACGGGCGCAGGCGCGGACGCGGGCCGGATGCGCGGCGGCGGTGGAGGCGGAATCTTTCGCGGTGACAGGAGCGGACCCGGCCATGATGTTGGCGGCGAAGGTTGTCGGTCCGCGAGGCAGAGCAAAGCAAAAAATGCCTGGTCGGTGACGGCTGCGCCTGCGTAGGATGCTGCCGATGCGCTTCCGTACCGTTCTCTTCGATCTTGATGGCACGCTGATCGACCACTTGCCGGCGATCCATCGCGCCTACTCGCACACCCTGCCCCTGCTCGGTCTGCCGTCGCCGACGCGGGAGCAGGTCCGGCGCGCCATCGGCGGCGGACTCGAAAACGCCATGCGCAACTTTGTGCCGGAAGACCGCCTTGCGGATGGGCTTGCCATCTATCGCCCGTTCTGGGAGCGCACGATGCTGGAAGGCGCGAACGTGCTGCCGGGCGGACGGGAGCTGACGGAAGCGCTGGCGGCGCGCGGCGTCGCTTGCGCGGTGTTTACCAACAAGCACGGCCCCTCGGCCCGCGCCGTCTGCGCGCACCTCGGGCTGTCTCCATTTTTGAGATACATCGTCGGCGCGACGGACACGCCCTGGCTGAAACCGCAGCCGGAGTTCGCGGCCCATGTGCTGGAGCAATTGCGCAAGCTCGGCGTGCCCGCGGCCAACACCGGACCGTCGGCCGTGTGCATGGTCGGCGATTCTCCCTGGGATGTGGAGGCGGCGCACACGGCCGGCTTCCCGTGTTTTGTCGTAACAACCGGCACCCACTCGGCGGAGGAACTGCGCGCGGCGGGCGCGGATGGTGTTTTTGACGGACTGGAAGCCGTCGGGCGGGAGGCGCTGGCGCTGGCAGGCACGGCGGAAGCAGCGGATCATCAGTCCCTCGAAAACATCCCGTGAGCACAACCCGGCCATCGCTCTCCCCCCCTCCCCCCCCCCCCCCCCCGTCCCGTTCCACCGCGTCGGCGACCGGCGAGATGCTCGCGGGCGTGCTCGAACGGATCATTTTCCTGAACGAGGAAAACCACTACACAATCGCCGAGTTTCGCGTGGACGGGCGCGCCGGCGCGGATGCGAAGGTCACCATCACCGGCGCGCTCCCCGGCGTGCAGTGCGGAGAGACGCTCCACCTGCGCGGTTCCTGGACGCGCCACGCGCAGCACGGCGA
>JAISAX010000455.1 GCA_031266495.1 Opitutaceae bacterium | reverse complement strand
CCGAGATCGCCGCCGCCGCCGCGTGGCGGCTGCCCAGCCCGCTCGGCAACTCATGATCGCTGTCCGCCGCCTGGATGAGGCTGCCCGCCGTCATCACCACGCCGTCCCCGCGCACGATGAAGGCGCCGTCGATCGTGGCGAATTCCTTGATCGTCTCGTCCATGAACGGATTCAGGATGTTGCGATCCTCCTCCTTGTACCCGTAGAACGGATTCAGGACGAGCGGCTTGGCCAGTTTCTCGACTTCGGGGGTGGCGCCGAGCACGAAGAAGCAGCCCACGGGCTTGCCTTCGCGCCCTTCCACGCCGATCTCGGTGGCGATGGCGAGCACGCGTTCGAGCACCTCCGGCTTCACGTCCTCGGGCAGCAACTCGGCATGCCCGCCGAGGAGCGTCTGGAACTCGCGCTCCACATCGACGATCACCACGGTGTCGAACTGGTTGCTCCCGGCCATGCCGCCCACGCAGCAGATGCGGTCGTTGAAGGAGATGAGGCCGCGGGTGAGCGCCACGAACATCGCGCTGCGCAACTGCGCCAGGCGTTGCCGGGAAAACGAGCGTACCTGGATGACTTCGTGGCGGTCGTTACCGTTACCGTTACCGTCATCGTCATCGTCGTCGTCGTCGTCATCGTCATCGTCGAGATCCACGAGGTTGCGCGTGACGAGGATCGTCTTGCTCCGCGGGAACCACGAACCGGGCTGGATGCCTCCGACAAAGGTGTCGCCAAACACCATGATGGCTCCGCAGCTCGCGCCGCGCGCCACGCGGTCGGCCTCGCGGATCATGAGGCGGTTGACGCGGTTTTGATGCGCCTGCACGGGCCGGGTGAGGATGCCGCCGAGGCCGGTGAGGAGCCGGCCGTAAAGCTCCGCGGGGGCCGCCGCCTGCACGAGGCCTTCGACGAGTTCGGGCTCCTTCACGAGCCGGGCGATGGAGGCGAGCACTTGCAGATAATCCCGCGCGCGGTCGTCCGCCAGGAGCAGGATCACGAGGTGGATGTTCTCGTCCTTGAGGCCGCCGTCGTGCCGGATGCCTTCGCGGCTGCGGCCGATGGCGATGAGGTAGCGTCGCTTCATCTTGACCCGCACGTGGGGGAGCGAGACGCCCTGCCCCAGGTAGGTGGCCATCGTGCCCTCGCGTTGCATGAGGCTGCGCAGCACCGCTTCGCGCCGCAGGCGCAGGTCCGGATAATTCCTCGTCGCCACGGCCAGGAGTTCCTCGAGCGCGCCCTTCAGGTCGCCGCTCTTCAGCTCCACAACCCGGCTGCGGGCGATGTATTTTTCCAGACGCATCGGAAATCGGAAAAACCTTCCCGGATCAGCCTGACGCGGCGGTCACCGCTCCCATTCGAGGGCGCCTTTTTTCACCTCGTAGAACAGGCCGAGCACGAGCACGCCGAGAAAAAACATCACCGGGCCGAGGATCGGGATGTGGCTGGCCAGAAACTCGCGGTAGATGAACGCCCAGGGCAGCAGGAACACGACCTCGATGTCGAACAGGATGAACAGCATCACGGTGACGTAAAATTTCACCGAAAAGCGCGAGTGGGTCATGCCCCCGGATTTGACGCCGCATTCGTAGGGCTGGTCGGTGATGGCGTTGTTCCGCTTGCGGCGTTCGCCGAGCAGATGGCTGAGCCCGATGACCAGACCGGCAAGGCCGGTCGCGAGGATCACCTGGATGACAAAGGGCAAATACGCTTCGGAGAGCATGGCGGTTCGTGCGGTTCGTGCAGTTCGTGGTTCGGAGTAAAAGCCCGTAAACGTGCCGCTCCGCTCTCCGTGCTGCAAGGCCCATCTGGAAGAATAGAGGGAAAGGCAGGCATGGCCCGGGCTTGCCAACATGGCGGGAACTCCTCCCGACGTGGCGGGAATCTCTCCCGACATGGCGGGAATCATTCCCGCCAAGTCGGGAAAGCCGACCGGCACACCGTCAACCTCACGCGCCAGGACGCCAATCCGTTGGACAACAGCGAAGCCGGAGAGCGGCGGGAACGGCGGCATTCCTGGCCGCTGCGACGAGGCGTGTTGCGAGGCGCGTTGCGCCAGACTTGCCCGCCGCCCCGCCTTTGCGTTTGCTCTCCCGCATGCTCATCGCCTGGACCACCGTCGAACACGCCGCCGATGCCGACCGCCTGGCCTCCGGAGCCGTCCGGCTCGGGCTCGCCGCCTGCGCGCAGGTCGAGGGCCCCGTCACCTCGCACTACCGGTGGCAGGGCGAACAACAAAAAGCCGCCGAATACCGGCTCTGTTTCAAATTGCTCCCCGGCCAGCAGACGCGGCTGGAAGCATGGCTCCATGAACACCATCCCTACACCACGCCCGAGTGGATCGTGGTCGCGGCGGACCACGTCGCGGAAAAATACTTGTCATGGGCCGTGGCCAACTCTACTTCCCTGCCCTTTTAACGGAATCACATCCACTTTTCAGAAACGTCATGTCACAACACAACAGTCTCCAGGGCCCTCGCGGCATTGTTATCAAACGCAACGTCTTGAAGCGTTTCGAGCGTGTCGCGCTCCTCAAAAAGCGCGGCCAGTGGAAGGAAGGCGAGCGCGTCATGGGCCTGCGCAAGACCAGGCCCGACGTCTGAGCCGGCCCGCTCTTTTTTCCCTTTTTCCCGAAGCCGCACGGCACGCATCGGCGCTTTTTCCGAAAGCAGGCAGTTTTATCCACTGCCTGCTCTTTTATTTTCCACCCGGACGGCGCTCGCTTCTGCTACCGCGTAACGCCCGGCGACCGGCTCCGGCGATCACACACACACACATACATACCACGCAATGTTCGACCTCGCGAAGAAGCTCATCGACTTCATCCTCCATATCGACGCCCACCTGAAGGACATCGTGGCCAGCTACGGCTACCTGACCTACGGGGTGCTGTTTCTCATCGTATTTGCCGAAACCGGTTTCGTGGTGACGCCTTTCCTGCCCGGCGATTCGCTGCTCTTCGCCGCCGGCGCGCTCAGCGCCCCCGCCGACAGCCAGCTCAACGTCCACCTCCTGGCCCTGCTGCTCTGGCTCGCCGCCGTGCTCGGCGACACCGTCAACTACTGGATCGGCAACCGCATCGGCCCGGCCGTCTTCCGCCGCGACGACTCCGTCTTCCTGCGCAAGAAGCACCTCGAACGCGCCCACGCCTTTTTCGAAAAATACGGAGGCCGCGCCATCATCCTCGCCCGCTTCGTGCCCATCGTGCGCACCTTCGTGCCCTTCGTGGCGGGCGCCGGCAGCATGACGTACCGCCGTTTCTTCGCCTACAACGTGATCGGCGGTTTTGCGTGGATCTACGCGTTTACCTACGCCGGCTACTTTTTCGGCACACTGCCTTTCGTGGAGAAAAACTTCAAGATCGTGATCGTCGCCATCATCGTCCTCTCGATCGTGCCCATCGTCCGGGAATTCTGGCGCGCCTGGCGCGGGAAACGCCAGGCCGCGGCCAACGCGGACCGCGGGATCAGCGGGATCAGCGGGTAGCTGCCTGCATCTCGTTCAGGAATTGCCGGTCCGGGGAACGCACGCGTCTCGCGTGCCGGCCTGGGCGTCTCGCCCAGGCCTTGGGGGCGGTTCTCGACGGTTCTCGACGGGATTCGATTTAAATCGATTCAAGTCGAGCCGGTCCGGACCGGCTCGGCAAGGTGGCGCCGTCGCGCCACGCGACATCCGCATACGAACGAACGGGGATACGCGGACAGCCCTTTTCGTTGCGATGGATCATGTCCACCAAAATGTCCACCGCCATGCGCCCGATGGAAAAATCGTACTGGTTGATGCCGGCAAGGCGAAGATTGCCGGGGTCGATATTCACGCTGCAAAACCCGATATCCTCCGGCACGCGCCAGCCGAGCGATTCCACGTGCGGCAGGAGGTTGTTGAATCCGACAATCACATCGGGACGCCGGCGCCTGAGCCAGCGGGCGAGAGCGGCGGAGTCGGCGACATCCGGCGCGCGCGGGATGCAGGTGAAGGCGGCGGGGTCGCGACGCGTGAAATAGTCCCAACGCGTTATCCACGTCCAGTTGTTGCCGGAGTCGCTGGCGAGGGGAAGGCAGTAGCCGGGACGCCGGTAGCCGAGAGCGCGGAGGTTTTTTATAACCAGATCGGGCACCTGCTCGTGGCGGGCAGTGACGAGATTGAGGTTGCCGGACTGGGCGAGGGAGTAACCGAAGGCGAGCGCGCAAAAATCCGACAAATCCATATCGAAAGACGTGCCCGCCCGCTCCTGCGGGGGGAGGAGGAGGCCGCCGACATTGCGCGAAAAGAAAATCTGGCGCAGGCGCGCCGGATTCATGCCTGGTTCGCGGGCGCGAAAAATTTCGAGGATGTATCCGAGTTCGGCTGCGCGGGCGGCGGCGCCATCGTGGTAGGCCTTGTACGTGTGAACATTGAACAGGCGCCCGGGAGGGTCCGGCCAGTTGTCAACCCAGGCGATGATGGACTGGAAGGCGGCGGCGCGCCGGGACCGGCTGTAGTAGTTGAGGGAGGCGAGGGCGGGATCGGGTCTGTAGCCGAGCTGTCCGGCGAGGGCGCGGACGCGGGCGCGGGTGGCTTCCGTGATCCGTTTGCTGCCGCGCAGGGCAAGGCTGACGGTGGTGTGATGGAGACCGAGGCGCGCCCCCAGCTCGCGCATCGAAACCCGTCCGCCGCCCGCCGGGGCCGGGGAGGGGGGGGAGGGAGTGGCGGGAGGGGCGGGAGTGGCGCGCACGGGGGTCGGGTTTTCCGTCATGCCGCTTTTTATAGAGACACCTGTCGCGGCGCAGGGTGGCCAGTAGGCGTCGAGGCCGATTTTCAGTATGTGTTTCATGGTGTCACTCGGGGGGGGGGGGGGGGGAAATG
>JAISAX010000452.1 GCA_031266495.1 Opitutaceae bacterium | reverse complement strand
TACATCTGCATCTCCACGATAAACTGCCGTCCGAGGCTGTCGATGCAGCGCACGTCCACGATGGAATTCCGTCCCCCGTCGATGCGCGGCAACATCTCGTTGTCGAGGTATTCGATCTGCCGGATCTTTCGATCGCCCTCCAGCCGCAGCAGCGCGTTGAGCAGCGAGATGCACAGGTTCTTGTGCCCGCCAAACACGGTCTTGAAGGCCAGATCGTTCTTCGGATTCAGATAACGTGACATGCTCATGACGGACGGGAAACGGGTTTCGGATAAAACACCCCCGGCAAAAATCTCAACCGCGAAGTTCCCGGAAGTTCCCTCACCTGCGGGAGCGGGTGTAATTGAATGTGGAGGGAAGCCAGAGCCGACACGTAGGGGCGCAGTGAAGTGCGCCCCTACGGCTCAGGACATTGGATGCGCGGGTATTACCCGAAAAACCGCGCGAAGTTTTCCGCCACCTGTGCGGCGAGCGCGGCGGGCTCGACTCCGCGGATCGCGGCCAGACCGGCATACGCGGCCTCGATGTTGCCGGGATGGTTGACCGGCGTGCCGTCGGCGGCGGGGGGCAGCCTGTGGGTGCGCTGCGCGAGGGGCAAGGGCATCGCCGGGGCGTCGGTTTCGACGAGCAGCCGGTCGGTCGGCACGCTACAAAACGCCTTGCGCGCCTTCTCCTTGCGAGGATCGAGAAATGCGCCGTTGAAGGAAAAGTACGCGCCGCGATCCGCGAACAGGCTCACCCTCTCCGCCAGGCCTCCGTAAGCATGCAACAAAAAACCGCGCGCAGGCAGCGCCACCTGGCGGAGGACACCTTCGAGCGCGCCCCACGCGTGCAGGCAGTGGATCGTCACCGGGCGGTTTTCCGTGCAGGCGAGGGCGAGTTGCTTTAAAAACACCTCGCCTTGTTCGGGCAACGGAGCCCGCCGCAGGCCGGCGAGTCGCGGGTCGTCGGGCCGTGCGCTGTCGAGTATCCAGCGGTCGAGGCCGATCTCGCCGACCCCGGCGCGAGGATCGGCGGCGAGTTGCCGCTTCAGCACGGCAAACCACTCCGGCGAACGGTTGCCGGCGTGCCAGGGATGCAGCCCGTAACTCGCCCGCACCCACGGGAAACGGCGGGCGAGCGCGGCGACGCGCGGCCAGTCGGCCTCGCCGGTGCCGTTGACGACTGCGCCGCCGAGCGGCAGCGCGGCCAACTGCGCGGCGATCCGGCCGAGGTGCGGCGCGAGCCATTCATCCTGCAGGTGGTTGTGGGCGTCGTAATACATAACACCGGATCAAGGACATGCGGGTGTAAGCGTAAAGGTTGCCGGAGGCATTGAAATACAATTTTTTCACGCCACCGTTTGCTGTTCGAGCGGTCGTACAACTCCGTAACCGAACCCATGATTCACTCGGTTATTTTGTTTGTGTTGTAACCCCCCCCTGCCTTCCGGGTGCCGAGATCGTCCGATGGCAGGGGGGCTCTTGTTTTGGCGGAGGGGGGGGGGGGCGGTTTCCTTTTGCTACCGGCGGCGGTGATGTGATTCAACCACCGGTCTCACGCCATGATCCTCGAACCTTACCGCGCCTTCCTGATCGAACTCGCCGAAAAAAGCGGCGACTTCATCCGCCCGCTCTTCGCCAGCCCGGGCCTCGTGGTGGAGCATAAGGGCGACGACTCTCCCGTCACGCGCGCTGACCGGGGCGCCGAGGAATTGATGCGCGCCCTGATCGCGAAACGTTTTCCCGACCACGGCGTCATCGGGGAAGAATTCGGCAACGACCGTCCCGACGCCGAATGGGTGTGGGTGCTCGATCCGGTGGACGGGACAAAATCCTTCATCTCGGCCGTGCCGCTCTTCGGCACGCTCATCGCGCTCATGCACCGCGGCCAGCCCGTGCTCGGCTGCATCCACCAGCCCGTCCTGAAACAACTCATGATCGGCGACGGACGCGAAACGATGCTCAACGGTCGCCCCGCCCGCCTCCGCCCCTGCGCCCGCATCAAGGACGCCACGCTCCTGACGAGCGATCCGGTCAACCCCTCCCGTTACCAGAACGGCGCCGCCTTCGATGCCCTGCAACGCCGCGTCCGGCTCGCCCGCACCTGGGGCGACGCCTGCGGCTACCTGCTGCTCGCTTCCGGCTATGCCGACATCATGGCCGATCCGGTCATGAACCCGTGGGACATCGCCGCGCTTATCCCGATCGTGCGCGGCGCGGGCGGCGTCATCACCGACTGGCACGGCGGCGACCCTGTGCGCGGCGACTCCATCCTTGCCGCCGGCCCGGAGTTACACGCGCAGGTCGTGGCGGCGCTGAATTGATTTTTACAGTAGAGTAGAGAGGGCGGCCAGAGGCCCCCTCTCTACTCTACTGTAAAAATTCCGGAGATACAGGCGTGTTGACCCGCAACCTCGACAAACCCGTCCACGCCCCGTTTTGTTACCGGCTTCATGCAGCCTGAACCAGCACAGCACGAACAGCACGAACCCTTCATGCGCCGCGCGCTCGCCCTAGCCCGGCAAGCCTGGGGGAAAACCCATCCCAACCCGATGGTCGGCGCGCTCCTCGTCGAGGACGGCGTCGTCGTGGCCGAAGGATTCCACGAACAGGACGGCGGCCCGCATGCCGAGCGCGTTGCCCTCGCCAGGTATGCCGCCGCCGGACGCCGTCCGACGCCCGCCACCACGCTCTACGTCACGCTGGAACCCTGCTCCACCCGGGGACGCACCGGCGCGTGCTGCGATGCGATCATTGCCGCCGGCATCAAGCGTGTGGTCGTCGGCGCGACCGATCCCAATCCCGACCACGCCGGCGCCGGCCATGTGAAACTGCGCGAGGCCGGCATCAAAGTCATCAAAAACGTCTGCGAGCCCGAGTGCCGCGACCTCAACCTCATTTTCAACCACTGGATCACCGCCCGCACGCCGCTCCTCGCCGGCAAGATCGCCGTGACGCTCGACGGCAAGATCGCCTGCCGCACCGGCCAATCGAAATGGATCACCGGCGAGGAATCCCGCGCCGACGTGCACCGCTGGCGCCGCCTGTTTCCCTCCATCGCCGTCGGGGCGATGACCGTGCTCGCCGACGACCCGCGACTCACCGCCCGCCTGCCCGAATCCGAAGGCGGCGAGTGGTGCCCGATCCGCTTCGTGTTCGACGGCCTGCTCCGCACGGTCGTCCATCGCAACCTCCCGAAAGTCTACACCGACGCGTACAAAGACCGCACCATTGTCGTGACCACGCCGCACGGCGGCATGGGCTACGTGCGCAAACTGCGCGAGATGGGCGTCACGGTCTGGGTGCTCGATTCGACCTCGCAACAGGTCAACATTGGCGATTTCCGCCGCCGCTGCCTGATGGAAAACATCACCGGCGTCTATTTCGAAGGCGGCGCGCGCCTGCTCAGCGAATTGCTCCGCCACCGCGAACTCGACTACCTCTTCAACTACCGCGCCCCGCTTCTCTTCGGCGACGAGAAGGCGCGCGGCGTCTTCAACGGACTGCGCACGGAAACCATCGCCCAGGCCGTGCGCCTCGCCGACACGATCAACGAACGGCACGGCGAGGACACCCTCCTGCGCGGCCACATGGTTTATCCGCAAAAACTCTCCATTGATGAAACTGCATTTGGCATCGGGTAACGCGCACAAGGTCGCCGAGATGAACGCGCTCGCCGCCGCCAGCGGGCTGCCCTTCCCGCTAAAAATCTGCTCGGCCCGCGAGACCGGCGGCATGCCGCCGGTGGTCGAGGACACCGGCACGTTTGTCGGCAACGCCCGCAAGAAAGCCGTGGCGCTCCGGCAACAACTCGCCGCCGCCGGCCAGCCCGACGCGCGGGTGCTGGCCGACGACAGCGGCCTGTGCGTGGACGCGCTCGGCGGCGCGCCCGGCGTCGAGAGCGCGTACTACGCCGGCCCGCAGGGCGACAGCGACG
>JAISAX010000434.1 GCA_031266495.1 Opitutaceae bacterium | reverse complement strand
CGAGGCGCAAAGCGCCTGTATGCGTTCGTTGAGCGTCGCCAGGGAGAGACCGGGATCGGGAAGGTCCGGGGAGCGCACGCGTCTCGCGTGCATTGCCCGGCGTCTCGCCGGGCAATCCGGGGGACGGCGCAGAGGGGGAAAACAGGGTGGAAGGCGGGAGTGGCGGGAGTGGCAGAGAGGCGGAGAGGCAACAGGCCTGGGCGAGACGCCCGGGCCGGCACGCGAGACGCGTGCGCTCCCCGGACCTTCCCGATCCCGCTTCGCGTCGTCGCGGCGTCGCAGCGGTCTGGAATGCCGCCGCTCCAGGGTCTGCATGGTTGATTTTTTCTCAGCCGCGCGCCGCGGCGCGATCATGGCGCACCGCCGCCGCCATGGTCAGCAAGGCCAGTCCGGCGAGCGCGGCCCAGGTGGCAGGCTCGGGCACGGGGGGGGCGGTGCGGAGGTACACCACGCCTTCGGTGTAGAGACGGTCGGTCTGCCACTCGTACTCCGCGCCGGGATCAAAAAAGTCCAGCGTGTCGAAGGCGCCGTCGAACGTGCCTGCAGCAAACAGGTCCCACCCGGCCCCGTCGGAGGCCGCAAAACCGTCGCCAGCCACCAGGCTCAGCGTGCCGCCAAACGTGAGGATGCCGTCGGTGGTGAAGGTGCCGTTCTCGCCCGCGGCCCCGAGCGTGAATTCCACGGTCTGCGTCGGGTGGATTGTGGTCGGCGAAATGCTGCCGGTATTCACAGTGTTGCCGGCCGCGATGTGCAGCGTGCCCACGGCGCTCCAGTCGGCGGTGGCGGCGATTTCCAACCGGTTGCCTTCGTTGCCCGCCGCGCCCACGTACACGTCGGTGGCCGTGAGTGTGCCTTCGAGGATGAGGGTGTTGTTGTCGGCTCCGGCGGTCTGGCCGATGTACACGGCTTTGTCGGTGGCGGTGACGTCGGCGGTGTCGCCTGCGGTGAGGGTCACGGTGTTGTTGGCGGTGGTCGCGCCGATGATCCAGTCGGTCCGCGAGACGAAGCTGAGGCCGGTCGTCGCCAGCGTGGTGCCGGTGCCGTCGCCGTTGTCGGTGCCGTTGACGTCACCGGCGTCCAGCGTGGTGAAGGCGCGGATGTCGTTCGCCCAGGCTTTGCCGATGGATTGCCCGCCGCCCATGACGAAGCGGTCGCCATCCAGGCTCACCGGGTGGTTACTGTAGCCCCCCGTCAAGCCTTCGGAGGGGAACAGTTTCACGGTTTCATACGTGGCGTTCTTCCCCTCAAACGCGGTGAGGTCCGTGAGGTTCCCGAGCACCGAATCCAGCCCCTGGTAGTAGTAGGCCGCGTCGATATAGACCCCATTGTCGGGATTGGCGGTTACCCTCACGACAAGCGCGTTGTCTCCCGACAGGCTCGCCGATGAGCCTGCGTCGATCCAGATGTCGTCGGAGGCGAGCAGCCTCACGGTCTCATACGTGGCTTTCTTCCCTTCGAGCGCTTCAAGACCCGTGCTGTTCCCGATCACCTCGTCCAGATCCTTGTAGTAATAAGCCCCGACGAGCGCGTTGTCTCCCGACAGGCTCACCGAAGTGCCAAACTTGCTGTACTCCGTGCCGTCGGAGGCGAGCAGTTTCACGGTCTCGTTCGTGCTGACCTCGGTCACATTGTTCAGCCCCTGGTAGTAGTAGGCCGCGCCGCTGTTGGTCACTTTGCCGTCACCCCGGTAAGCCCCGACGAGCGCGTTGTCTCCCGACAGGCTCACCGAAGTGCCTAACTGGTCGTCATACGCGCCGTCGGAGGCGAGCAGCTTCACGGTCTCGTGCGTGCTGTACTTCCCGTAATCGGGGATGTTCGCGAGGTTGGCGTTCACCGCGTCCAGCGCCTTGTAGTAGTAGGCCGCGCCGCTGTCGGTCGCCTTGCCCTCGGCGTTGTTAGCCCCGACGAGCGCGTTGGCTCCCGACAGGCTCACCGAATAGCCTAACTGGTCGCTCGCCGCGCCGTCGGAGGCGAGCAGCTTCACGGTCTCCGTCACCGGGCCTTGCTGCGGGTCCTCCGCGTCCAGCCCCTGGTAATAGTAGGCCGCGCCGCTGTTCTCCCCATTGTCGTCATCGCCGGGAGCCCCGACGAGCGCACCCGCACCGGACGCGGAACCGGACGCGCTTACCGAACGGCCAAACCCGTCGTCCGTCGCGACGTCGGTCGCCGTGAGGACGCTGGCGCTGACGGTCGGCACCAGGAGGTTGGCCAGCAAGACGGCAGCGACAATCGCGAACGCGAACGCAATGGTGGGCGCGATGGCGGGCCGCGCCCGCCGGAACAGGGACGCGGGGCCGAGGGCCGGTTTTGTTATGGGTGATGTCTTCATGATGACGGAAAATTTCGGATTTCGGATTTCAGATTTCAGATTGTGGACTCCGGATTGTGGATTCCGGACGCGGGCGGGTGGCGACGGGGTGGTCGGGATAAAATTCGAGGTTCCGTCCACAGCCGGAGGTCAGAACCTGACGCCGGGCAAGCTTCCGGCCCGAGCCGGAAGGGTAAACGGCGGGCCGGACAGGCTTCCGGCGATGGCCGGAATGCATAACGGCGGGCCGGACAAGGTTCCGGTTGCGGACGGAAGGACAAACGGTCCGTAGCGCAGGCTTCCAGCCTGCATTCGAGTGGTTGGCGCGAAGCGCGGTGATGTTTACAGGGTACCGGAAGAAGGAAGCGGCGCTTCGCGCAAAAAGAAAAAGGGCAGGCAAGATGCCTGCGCTACGCGGTGAGGCAACGCTCACGGGCTGGAAGCCCGTGCCACTCGATCCGGCGGCTTCGCCGTCTGCGGGCGAGACGCCCGCGCCACTCCGGACTACGTCACGGCCATTAGCCTTTGGCTGCGGGCTGCGGGCTGCGGGCTGCGGGCTGCGGTTATTATCCTGTCCACATCCTCCGCGTTGTCAAGCACTTTTATAAGTTTTTTTACGCCACTTCCGCTCTCTCCCTCCCTCTTCTCCCGCACACACTCGCCCCGCCCGGTGGCGGGTGGCGGTGTCGTGGGGAGCGGGACGGCGGTGGTCATGTGGCTCGTCTGTTTCAAACGGAATTTCCACGTTGGCAGGAATTTTCTCTCCCCGTCAAGCAAGGGTTTTCACTTGTTTACTGATGTTACTCCCTGCGAAGGGCGCTCGTGAAATGCAGGTTTGTCAAAAGGGACATCCCGGGGCAGGTTGCGGGGCGTAATGAAACCCTACGTCAATCCGTACACGGACATCGCCTTCAAGCGTCTGTTCGGTCAGGAATCCACCAAGGATATTTTGATGGACTTCTTGAATGCGCTGCTGCCGATCGAAACG
>JAISAX010000405.1 GCA_031266495.1 Opitutaceae bacterium | reverse complement strand
CCGGTTTTACGGCGGAGGCGGAGGTGGAGGCGCATCCTTTGGTTCAGCGCGAAGAGCAGTCCCGTTGCGCCGGCGAGAAGCACGCAGGTGGCTGGCTCCGGGACCGGCGTCGCTCCGTTTGCACTTTCTCCCACCACCATGCCAAAGGTGGCCGTTGATTCAACGAACCCCGCAGTCGTGTGGGTGCCGCTGAAGGTAAGGCTCAGTTCATACGAACCGGCTTCGCTGAAGCCGAACAGGTAGTGAACATGACCTCCGGCCGGAACTGCCAGCACGTTGTTGGCGCCAGTGGCGCCGGCATCGTAACTGGAGAAGCGGGCGGTGTTAATCGTGCTGTCGGCCTCGTCTATCTGGAAGAGCGCGAAATATCCGGGACCGCTGACGCTGGACAGCGTCACGTTGATGACGCCGCCGCTCCACTCCGGTTTGTCCAGTTCTTCCGAAGCCCAGCCCAGGTTGGGCAGCTCAAAATCGGAACCGAAGATGTAGATCGTGTCATTGAGGGACACTCCCAGCAGGCTGTTCAGTTTCGAGGCATTGGCGCCGCTGACGACCAGCGTGCCGGAGCCGGAGGCGATGATTTCGTCCGGAGCAAATTCACCGCCATCCCCGCCGAGTTCCTGGCCATTGACGACGGCCGCGGAGCCGAGATGCCAGTGGGGTTCGAGTTCACCGTCCTCGAACGCCACGCCAATGTCGCCGTGACCGGCCGTATAGATGCCGGGGGTTGCTTGCGCTCCGGATTGCGGAGCGATCATGATGAAGAGTCCCGCGGCAAGAGCCGTCGGGAACGTTTTTGCAAGAATGTTGTTTTTCATAAAAGACAAGAGATGTACTGTTTTCTGAATACTGAAAGGTTCCGGTCCGTCATGCAGGCGCATGACAATCCCGGCGGCATGACGCGAGACGTGGTTGTCCCGGCCATGACAGGTTATAAACGACACGCCGCGTTGTGTGTGTGTGTCGGCGGGGGAGGGGCGGGGGGGGGGGGGGAGGGGCGGGGAGCCGGCGACCCGGCGACGGGAATCGCGCAGGCTCAGGCCGCCGGAGGGGGCGCGTGGGTTCGCAACCAGGTGTAACGCGGCGCGGCAGGGGCAATCCGGTCGCAGGCGACCCGGTGCGCGGGTTTGAGGACGGCGATCCCGGCGAGCAGGACAAGGGCCGCGCTCAGGCTCACAACACCGTGCGCGAATATCGTGATGACACAGCCGTCGTCATCCTCGGGCACGGACGACGCGCTGCCGGAGTCGGCGGGAGGGGCGGGAGGGGCGGGCAGGGCAGGGGAGCGGGCGGGGTTGGCTGGGTTGGCGGGGTTGGCGGGAGGGGAGGAGGTGGCCTCCGGGGAACTGTGTTCGTGTTCGTGATACGCGGCGGCGGCGGCGGCATGGGCCTCCGCATGGAACCAGGCGTGGAATTGCGGACTCGCCGCGCCGAATGCCAGCACCACCATCAAGATGACACCCGTCCATGCGGTCACGCGCAGCAGGCGCGGAGTGGCGCGGGCATTTTCCGTCAATCGCCCGTGGGACGGCGCAAAGCGCCGCCGGATCGGAGAGGCAACGCTCACGGGCTGGAAGCCCGTGCCACGCCGGAGCGGTGAGGCAACGCTTGCGGGCGGGACGCCCGCGCCACTCCCGCCACTCCCGCCACTCCCGATCCGGTCCTCTTTCCGCGGTGCTCCCCGGTTGGATACCAACGGCTCCTTCAAATCGAGAATCGAGAATCGAAAATCGAAAATCCTGCTCATCGGCTGACGGAGGTGGCTTCCATGGTGTAATACTGGGTCCAGTAACCGTTGTCGTAAACGTCGCCTGTGGTGAGGGTGCCTTCGAATACAAGGGGCACGTCCATCAGACCCGGCACGGGCGGCCCGGCCAGTTTGACAGAAACAAATTCCCAGAAGTTGGGCGTGGCTCCGTAGCAGCAGGTCATCTGGCCGGCCATGAGCAGGCATTCGCGTACTTTGCCTTCTTCCATGCGCACGGGGAGCATGTATCCGCGCAGGCGTACAGTGCGTCCGTTGTACGCGCGGATGCGGTCGGGCGCGTAGTTGTCGTGGCGTGGCTGGCCGTCTTTTGGCCGGGCGGCTTCGGGCGGGACCTCGAATTCGAGTTTCGAAAAACTCAGGTCGAGGATGTCGTTGCCGGAGCCGGGGCCGCTCCGGAGGCCGCGCTTCGATTCGGGCACCTGTTCGAGGACGGCCTGGCGGGCGGCGAGTTCCTGCTGCGCGGCGGCGTCGCGCGCGGCGCGGTCTTCGCGCTGCGGGTCGAGCAGGGCGGCGAGCGCTATGAAGGGGATGGCCACCGCTGTCCAGACCAGCAGGCGTTTGATCAGTTTGTGGCGGCGGGCGGTCTGGCGGGCGATTCTCTGGTCGGCGGCTTTCATGGTTTGAATTTGAATCTGAATTTGAACAGAAGGAAACAAAGGCAACGAAGGTAAAGACGAAGGCGTTTCTTTAGTGTTTGTGTTCGTGTTCGCCGTGATCGTCGTCGTCGTCGTCCTCGTTGCCTTTGGGGTAGTTGAACTTCACGTTGTTGAAGGCGGTGCCTTTGATGGTGATGGTTTCCAGGGTGGCGTCGAAGTCGTCGGCGGCTTTGGTGCCGATCCAGCCGGCCTCCGCTTCGAAGAGAGAGGTGTCGCCGGCCGTCTCGCCGGTGGCCTCGCTCGCCACGGGCCGGAAGACAAGCGCCTGCGGCTGGCCGTTGACCGTTGCCGTAATGCTGATCGAGGCGGCGGGGATGCGGATGAAGTTTTCCAGTTCTCCGTCCATGACGTAGATCTGGAGCTTGCCGGCCCCGGCGTCGCGGACCAGTTCGAGGTGAAACGCCTCGTCGCCGAGGACGACGGGCGTGCCGCCGTGCGGGGGCGTGTGTTCGTGGTGGTGGCCGGCGGCGGTGGTGGTGGTTCCGGCGGCGGCGTGGGCGTCGTCGTGCCGGTGGCAGCCGGCGGTGGCGAGGGCAAGCGCGGCGGCGACCGCGAGCGCGTTGATGGAGATGCGGATGGTTGTTTGCATGGGTTGTGTGTGTGTCTGTCTGTCGGGTTGGTTGTCTGGTTGGTTTGGTTGGCTGACGGGAGATGGTTACGAGGTGGGGGCGAGGTTGGTGGCAACGTCGTTGCGGTAGGCCTTGATCGCGGGGACGACTCCGCCGAGGGAGCAGAGCGCGATCATGGCGAGCGGCGCCCAGAGCATGACGGGCGTCCAGGTCCAGATGTCGAGGACGACTCCGGCCTGGGCGCGGATGATGGCGGCGACGCCGCCGCCGATGAGGGCGAGGACGGCAAAGGCGGCGATCATGCCGAAGAAGCCGATGGCGGCGGCTTCGAGCACGATCGCGCCGAAGAGGGTGCGGCGGCGGGCGCCGAGCGCGCGCAGGATGGCGAGGTCGCGACGGCGGGCGGCCATGGAGTTGTAAATCGCCACCAGTACTCCGGCGGCGGATACGAGGCCGACGAGCCAGGCGATGAGCGCAAGCACGCGGTCGAACCAGCCGATTTTCCGAAAAAACCCCGCCATGATCGCGCCGATCGGGTAGGCGAAGGTCAGGCGGTCGCCTTGCTTGTTGTATAACAAGTCGAGCTGGAATCCGGCGGCGGGCGAGCGGAGTTGCACGAGCACGGCGCTGACCTGGTCGGCGGTGGCGGCGGCGTGGCCGGACATGGTTTGCAGGCCGTGCAGGGGGATCCAGACGACTTTGTCGGCGGGCGTGCCGGAGGAGGCGAGGACTCCGGCAACGGTGTAGGTTTCGGCGTGCTGGTGGTTCTCGTCGAACGCGAGTCCGTGGTAAGGGTGAAACGTGTCGCCTGTGCGGAGGCCGAGTTTCGCGGCGGCAAAGCTGCCGATGACGGCCTCCTTGGCGCCGGGATCGAATATCCGCCCGGAGGCGAGCGCGAAGGTTTTTCCCGTGGCGTATTCGGTCTCGAAATACGCCGGTTCGGTGCCGACGATCCGGTAGCCGCGGAGGTTGTCGCCGACGGCGATGGGGATGGCGCGTTTGATGGCCGGATGTTTTTTGATGAACTCGTAGTCGGCGCGCGAGACGTTGCCGGGCGAAGCCTCTAGATGGAAAATGGCGTTGAGCACGAGCTGGAGCGGCGACCCGCGCGCGCCGAGGACGGCATCGAAACCGGTGTCCACGCGGGTGAAAGCGAGCTGCGACTGCTCCTTGACGATCCAGACCGTCAGGAGCAGGCCGCCGGAGAGGGCGACGGAGAGCGTCGTGACCCAGGTGGCGAGCGCGTGCTGGCGCAGGCTGCGGAGCGCGAGAAAAAGGATGGTCTTCATGGGAATGGCTGAGGCTGAGGCTGAAAAAGGGTGAGATTTGAAGTGTCGGCAGTGGGGTGTGGTGTGGTCTTGCGGATTGTTTCAAGCCTTCAGGCTTTCAGGTTTTCAGGCTTTGGTTGATGGTGGCGAAGTCGCTGACGTCCTCCTCGTCGAAGGCGGAGAGGACGTCGGGGTCGTGGCTGACGAGCAGGAGCGCGGCGTCGGCTTCGCGACAGGTTTCGCGGATGAGGGCGAGGGCTTCGCGGGCGTTGGCGCGGTCGAGGTTGCCCGTGGGTTCGTCGGCGAGGACGAGCCGGGGGCGATTGGCAAGGGCGCGGGCGATGGCGACGCGTTGCTGTTGTCCGGTGGAAAGCTGGCGCGGGCGGTGGTGCAGCCGCTCGCCAAGCCCCACCCGGCGCAGCAGCGCGGTGGCGCGGGCGCGGTCGGAGCCTGGTCCGGGAGAAAAAGTCATACCGAGGAGGACGTTTTCCAGGCAGGTGTAGCCCTGGAGAAGGTTGAAGGTCTGGAAAATGTAACCGAACGAGGAGGCGCGCAGGCGGTCGCGGCCGGATTCGGACAGGGCGGTGACATTTTCGTTTTCGAAGCGGATATCGCCTTCGTCGGCGGCGAGGATGCCGGCGACGAGATGGAGAAAGGTCGTCTTGCCGGAGCCGCTTTCGCCGCGCAGGGCGAGTTGCCGGCCGGCGGCGAGGGCGAAGTCCGGCACATCGACGATCAGGCGGCGTTCGCCGTCGGGCGAGACGAAGGATTTTTTCAGGCGGGAAATGGTGAGCAGTTGCATGTCGGTGAAGAGGAAACGGACGGGAGGGAGATGAAGGAGCCGGGCGGGCAAGGGGGCAGGGGAGGGGGGGGGGAGCGACGCTGTTCAGGCTGCGTCAGCCGCCCTGGAGTGCGGCGCTCCTGCGCCGCTTTTGCGGCTTTGGGAAACGCCGATGCGCCTTGGGAAAGCGGCAGAAGACTGCCGCACTCCAGGGCGGGCGAGACGCCCGCGTCACTTGTCCGTGATGACGGACGTTTACGCCAGCGCGAGCGCCGGGGGACCGCAGGGCGGCGGCAAAAGGCGGATGTCCTTTTCCCTGACAACTGGCCGGGGCATCGTGGCGATGTCCCCGACAAGGATTTTGTCCGGCGCAACGGGAAGCGGGCCGGTCAGGACAATCCCCTGACCCTGGCTGAAATCGGTGATGACACACTGGTGCGCGATGCTGGCGACCGGGTTGCCGTGGTCCTGCGAGCAGCAGGCGGCGTGGAGCGAGGGTCGGACTCCGGCGACGAGCAGGAACAGAACGAGCGCGACAGCAAGCCAGATCACGACCCGGTGGAGTCGCGAAAGCCTGGTCTTCACCTTGCCTGACTTTCCACGCATGGCGGGGAACATTCCCTGCATGAGCGCGGAGCGCAAGCGCCGAACAGGAGAAAAAAAGCGGCGGCTCCGGAGCGGCGGCATTCCTGCCGCTGCGACGGATCGGATCGACAGTAAAGCGTCGCCGGTTTGTGTGGCCGTATGGCGGAGGGGCAACGCCGCTCACGGGCAAGGAAGCCCCCGTGCCACTCTCCGGAACACGGGCAAGATGCCCGTGAGACGGCTTTGCTTGCTGCATGTCCAGGTTTTGAGATGCGCCCCTCCCTCCCTCCCGCTTTCTCGCGCCTCTCCTGCCTCCCGCCTCCCGCCTCCCGCCCTGTCCGGGAAAAAGCGATCAGCCGCGCACGCCGCGGCTGCGGCGCATCGCCACCCACGCCAGCAATACCAGCCCGGCCAGCGTCGCATACCCGGCTGGCTCGGGCACGGCTGACAGGGTCACGGAAAGAGTGTACGTGCCCGTAACCTCATCAAGGTTCATACCCAATTCCGCTTTCGCATTCGCCACGCTGTCTCCGCTCAACGTGATGAGTCCCGGCAGGCTCAAATTTTGATGCTTGCCTAGACACTAGAGCGGATTGTTGGTGGCGATGAATTGCCACGGCAATCCGAACTTCAGGGAGAGTTCGCGGGCCAGCGCCTGCACTCCATGCACTTCCGTGGCGTAGTGGCCGCAGAGCCAGACGTTGAGCCGGTGTTCCTGGATGTGGCTGTACCATTCCTCGCGCAGTTCGCCGGTGACGAGCGTGTCCACGCCTTCGGCCGCGAGGGCCGGGATGGCGCTGTTGCCGCTGCCGCTGCAAAAGGCCACCGCCCGGGGGCGTTCGCTGCCGCACTCGATCGCGGTCACGCGCGCGTAGTGCGTTTCCAGGCGGGCGCGCAGGTCGGCGCGGGTGCCGTCGAAGGCCGCGATCCGGCCGATGGATTCGCCGCCGGGCGCCTGCTGCGTCATGAACGGGCGCAACGGCTCCAGGCCGAGCTGGCGGGCGAGCAGGGCGTTGTTGCCGAGGTCCTCGTGTCCGTCGAGCGGCAGGTGGCTGGAGTAGAGCGCGCAGTTGCCGCGGAAAAGCGTCGCCACGCGCTCGTAAACGGGACCGGTCAGCGGCTGCGGCATCGTCCAGTACATGCCGTGGTGGACAATGAGAAAATCGACGCCCGCCGCCGTGGCCGCGCGAAACGGTCCGACGCCGGCATCGACGGCCGCGCCGATGCGGGTGACGCGTCCGTCGTTGGCGAGTTGCAGGCCGTTGAACGCGCCGGGAGCGTCGCGAAACGCGGTGCGGCGCGTGCGTTCGTCGCACCAGGAAACGAGTTCCTGGAGGGTGGGCGCGGTGGCGGTGGCGGATGCGGTGGCAGGTGCGGTGACTGACATGGCCGCCAAGGTTGGGGCCTGCGGCCGCCGCGGCCAGTGTGAAAAACGAAGGGGGAGAAGGTAGTGTGCAGTCAAAGGTCAAAAGTCAGAAGGTCGAAAGTCGCCAGCAGCCCCGCTACGCGGAGCATTTTGCAGGGATGGCCCACTCCGGCGGGCCGGTGATGACTTTCCGACTTTTGACCTTTGACTGATCAGTAGCGCTTGCAGGCGCTCATCCCGCGCGGGGCGCTCACAGATTCTGCCCCGCCCGCTGGAACAACACCAGTCCGGCGCCCTGCGGATCGGCCACGCGGACCACCTTGCCGAAGCCTTCGATCGTCTCCACCGGCATCACTTCCCGGCCACCGCCCGCCGCGAAACGCGCCAGCGCCACGCGCAGATCCTCGACCTGCACGAACGGCAGGAAGGCCGGCTCCGCCCCCCTCCCCCCCCCCCCCGCAGCCGGCCCCGGCCCCGGCTCCGGCAACACGTGCACGCTCGCCACCCGCATGCCCCCCGTCGTCAGCACCGGCAGCGACTTGCGCAACGAATAATCCACGACCGCCTCCCCCCACCCGAACACGTCCCGGTAAAAGGGAGCCACCTTCTCCGCATCCGCCCCGGCGACCATCAGCCCGTGCCACGTGACCGGAGCCTGAAATACAAACGGCTGCCGGAAATGCGGTCGCACCAGCGCAAACCGCGCCTGCGCCGGATCGCAGGCAAACGCCACCCGGCCCACCAGGTGGTTGGCCGGCCCTTTTTCCGGCACCCCCCCGGCCCTGATCACTGCGGCCAGGCACTCGTCCACGTTGGCCACGGCCACCCACGACAGCCAGCGCGCCGGGCCGGTCAGCCCGTAAGCCGACAGCAGGGCGACGCCGGCAAACACATGGTCGTCCTTTTTCAGCATCGCGTACGGCCGGTCGCCCTTGACGGTCGGCGCATCCACGCGGGTCCAGTTGAAAACCGAAACGTAAAACGCCAGCGCCTTTTCCACATCGGTGGTCTGGATTTCGTGCCAGACCAGCCGCCCTTCCGGTAAAAACGCGGTGCCGGGCTTTTGCGACGGCACCGCCGCCGGCGGCACGGCCCGCGCCACCGGCGCCGTCAGCGCCAACGCCAGCGCCAACGCCTGCACCGCGACGGAGGCCGCCGCCGCCAGTCCCCGCCTGCACTCCGGCAGTTGCGTAAAAGTACTCATGGTCACGGCAGCAAAAAGGTTTGCCGTAAAAAGGAAAGCCCCGCCTCGCGCACCCCGCCGCCGCCCGCAAAACAAAACCGCCACCCCGGAGGATGGCGGTTCCCATGAAAACAAAACAGAGGGAGCAAAACCTGTTCAGGCCTTGGTGACAAGCCCGGCCTTGATGGCCTTGACGGAAACGAGCACTCGTCTGGTGCCGCCGTTTTCGGTCCGGATGCGGATGCGCTGGAGGTTGGGCCGGAACTTGCGCTTCGTGATCGTGGTCACGTGCGTGCCGATGCCCCCGCTCTTCTTGGACTGACCCTTGCGATGAATACTCGAGCCCTTGACGGGGCGCTTTCCGGTGATTGCACAGATTCTGGCCATGGTGGATTGGAACTGGTTCTGGTTCTGGTTTTGGTTTTGGTTTTGAGAAAAGGGTCAGAGGTAAAGGGTCGGCGCCGGGCGAAGCAAGGGCAATTTCTCCGGTGAACGGGTCGAACCGGCGGCTTGCGATTTCCGCCCGGCCAGGTCTCGCTGTTCCTTCCTACAAACATGCCCGATCTCGATCATGCCGCCATCCGCTCCGCTCTCGCGGCCCAGCCGCTCTTTGAAGCGAAGACCTGGCAGCTCTCTCCGCAAGCGTGGCCGCTCACACCCGCCGAACTCGCCCAAATCGATGCCATCGGCGCCGCCTGCCTCGATTTTCACCGCGCCCTCGAAACCCTCTACCTGCGCAGCGCCTCCGGCAAAAACCTGCTCCGCAACAAACCCCTCCTCACGCCCTGGGTCTGCGATTACCTCGACCGCGGCAAACCCGGCAAACTCGTCGCCCACGCCCGCCACCCGCAAAATCGCGGTGTCTTCCCGACCGTCCTCCGGCCCGACCTGCTGCTCACCGACGACGGTTTTGTCATGACGGAACTCGACTCCGTGCCCGGCGGCATCGGCCTCACCGCCTTTCTCAACCGCCTCTACCAGCAGGGCGGCGGTGGCTGCTGCTGCGGCGACGACGGTGGCGGCGACGGCGCGCAGCCCGATGACGCCATCCTCGGCGCGGACGATGCCATGATCCGCCATTTTTACGACTCCCTCGCCGCGCTCCGCGCCGATCTGCGCAATCCGCTCGTCGCCATCGTCGTCAGCGAAGAGGCCGCCACCTACCGGCCCGAGATGGAATGGCTGGCGCAGCAATTGCAACGCCAGGGCAAGCGCGTGTTCTGCCTCGAACCCGGCGACATCTTCCCGCTCGGCAGCACGCTCTGCTTCGATGTCGAGGGCGATCCGGAGAAAATCGATGTGATCTACCGTTTTTTCGAGCTGTTCGACCTGCCCGCCATCGCCACCGCCACACAGATCATGGAGGCCGTCGAGGCGGGCGAGGTCGCCATCACGCCGCCGCTGCGCCCCTTTCAGGAAGAAAAACTCGGCCTCGCGCTTTTTCACCACCACCTGTTGCAGGATTACTGGGCCGAAACCCTCGGCCGGAAAACCCGCGACCTCCTCGCAAAACTCATCCCGCCCACCTGGGTGATCGACCCGGCACCGCTCCCCCCCGGCGCCGTGCTCGAGGGCCCGCGCATCGGCGGACGCGCCATGACGGACTGGCGCCAGCTCGCCGCCGCGTCGCAAAAGGAGCGCGACCTCATCATCAAGATTTCCGGGTTCCACGAAACCGCCTGGGGAGCGCGCAGCGTGGTCCTCGGCAGCGACTGCTCGCGCGAGGAATGGCAGGGCGGCGTGGATATCGCCATCGAAGACGCGCCGGCCAACCTGCACATCCTGCAAGCCTACAAAAAACCGCGCCGCCTCGCGCACCGGCTCTACTCGCGCGAAGGCTTGGTCATCGAGGCCTCCGGACGCCTCCGGCTCTGCCCGTATTTCTTCGTCAAGGAGGACCGGACGACGCTCTGCGGGGCGCTCGCCACGTTTTGCCCGCCCGACAAAAAAATCATCCACGGCATGCAGGACGCCGCCCTCCTCCCCTCGCGCCGGGAAAGCTGAGGAACCGTAAGGAAATAACTGATGTTACGCGAAGCCGGAGCGGCGGCATTCCTGCCGCTGCGACGGATCGGATCGACAGTAAAGCGTCGCCGGGCTGATCGGCGGAGGGGCAAGGGGCGAGGCGCTTCGCGCCT
>JAISAX010000309.1 GCA_031266495.1 Opitutaceae bacterium | reverse complement strand
GCTCGCGCCCGACCACACCGCCCGCCCCCCCGCCTACACCCTCCTTGCCGCACCCCCCGGAACCGCTCGCGATACCGACACCCGCGACTGGCCCCGAATCCTGGAAACCTCCCTGTCGGGCAACTACCACTACGCCCACGCCCGCCGCCTCAACCAACTCGGACCAGTCACGCTCCAGCCCGTCCCCCCCGCCGCCGCCGCCCGCTACCGACACCGGCTGACCCAGGCAGGCCACCGCCACGGCGACATCAAATTCCCCGCCCTCCGCACCGAACCCGGCTGGCCCGAATGGGCACGATCAGATGAACGGAAACCGACCCGATCAAAAAAATGAAAATCCCGTCAAACCGCGCCAAAGACGCGCCCGCTCCGATCTGCTTCACTCAGCGCCCGGCCGACCGCTTTCCCGTTGTTCACCATGACTGAACACTCTCGCTCTTTTGAAACAATCCGCTCACATCCGCTCACATTCGTGATTTGAAAACCGACGAACCCCTGCCAGACATACCTTCTTTTCGACGACCTCTCCGACCACATCCCGACCATCGCCAGATTCCGCCACCATGCCCGCACCCACCGCCGCCTCCGCCCCGCCAGTGACCACTCCACCCGCGCCCCTCGCGCAACTCGCGAAAATCTTCCCGCCCGACCGCCTCCTGCACACCCGCGAAGACCTCCTCGCCTACAGCTACGACGGCACCGCCGCCCTCCAGGCACTGCCCGCCGCCGTGGTTCTCGCCAAAACCCCGCAAGAAATCTCCACCCTGCTCAAACTCGCCAACACCCCCGGCGCCCCCATTCCGGTCGTCACCCGCGGCTCCGGCACCGGCCTCAGCGGCGGCGCCGTGCCGCTCGCCCCCGGCGCGATCGTCCTCTGCACCACGCAAATGGACGCCATCCTCGAAACCGACACCGCCAACCTCACCCTCCTGGCCGAATGCGGCGCCATCACGCAAAAAATCGCCGAAACCGCCGCCACCGCCGGCCTCTTTTATCCCCCCGACCCCGGCTCCGGGAAAATCTCCACCATCGGCGGCAACGTCGCCGAAAACTCCGGCGGACTGCGCGGCCTCAAATACGGCGTGACCCGCGACTACGTCATGGGCCTCGAAGTCGTTCTCGCCAACGGCGACATCGCCTGGTACGGCTCCAAATGCGTGAAAGACGTCGCCGGCTACTCGATGCGCGACCTCTTTATCGGCAGCGAAGGCACCCTCGGCATCATCACCAAAGTCCTCCTCAAACTCGTCCCCCAACCCGCCGCCAGGCGCACCCTCCTCGCGCTCTACAACACGATGGAAGCCGCCGCCGACACCGTATCCGCCATAATCGCACGAAAAATCATCCCCTGCACCCTCGAATTTCTCGACCGGACGACCGCCCGCTGCGTCGAAGACCACGCGCACATCGGCCTCCCCACCGAAGCCGCCGCCGTGCTCCTCATGGAAACCGACGGCGCCGCGCCCGTTGTCGAAACCGAAGCCGCCGCCATGCGCGAGATCGCCCGCGCCTGCGGCGCCACCACCGTGCAAGTCGCCACCGGCGAAGCCGAATCGCACCGCCTCGCCGCCGCCCGCCGCACCGCCTTTTCCGCGCTCGCCCGCGTATCACCAACGACAATACTCGAGGACGCCACAGTCCCGCGCAGCGAACTCGCGAAAATGGTCAAATTCTGCCGCGAATGCGCCGACCGGCACCACCTGCGCGTCGGCATATTCGGGCACATGGGCGACGGCAACCTGCACCCCACCTTCCTCACCGACGAACGCAACACGGAGGAAATGCACCGCGTGGAAACCGCGATGAAAGAGATATTCGACTACGCCCTCAGCCTCGGCGGCACAATCACCGGCGAACACGGCGTGGGCGTGGCGAAAAAGGCATTTCTGACCAGACAATACCCCGACGCCAGCCTCGACGCGATGCGCGCGCTCAAGCGCGCCCTCGATCCCGCGGGCGTGCTCAATCCCGGAAAAATCTTCGATCTCCGAGACGCGCCATACGATCACCACACGCAACCATGAGCACCCCCACCGCCAAATCACCGGACGCGAATCCGCCCCGCGCCGGCCAAACCCCAAGCCACCTCGCGCGCCTCGACTACTCCATCCTCCAGCAATGCATGCACTGCGGCATGTGCCTGCCGACCTGCCCGACCTACGACGCGACCCGACACGAACGCCACAGCCCCCGCGGCCGCATCGCGCTCATGCGCGCCATTGCCGACGGGAAACTCACCGCCACCGCCACCTTCGGAGACGAAATGTATTTCTGCCTCGGCTGCCTCGCCTGCCAGACCGCCTGTCCAGCCGGCGTCAACTACGCGCAACTCTTCGAGACCGCCCGAGCCGAAGTCGAACGCGTCCACGCACTCACCGCCCCGCAGCGCACTTTCTGGCGGGCCACCGTAGTCAAATTTCTTTTCACGCGACCGCGCCTCCTCCGCCTCTTCGGACGCGCCCTCTGGCTCTGGCAGGCCACTGGCGGCCAGTGGCTGTTTCGCAAACTCCGCCTCAACAACCTGCTCCCCCCGAACCTCCGCCGTCTCGAACCGCAAGCCCCGAGCATCCGGAAAAAATTCAGCCACCAACTCATCCGCCCCGTGGAGCGCCCGGACAAAAGAGGCGCGGGCGTCCCGCCCGCAATGTGGCATGGGCATCCTGCCCATGAAGAGGCACGGGCATCCTTGCCCGTGGACGGCGAAGCCGCCGGATTGCGTGGCACGGGCTTCCAGCCCGTGGACGTTGCCCCTCCGCTCCGGCGTGGCACGGGCTTCCAGCCCGTGGACGTTGCCTCACCGCTCCGGCGTGGCGCGGGCGTCCCGCCCGCCTCCGGCCTCCCCCCCCCCTCCCCCCCACCCCCCTCGCCCCCCCCCCCGCGCCGCGTT
>JAISAX010000275.1 GCA_031266495.1 Opitutaceae bacterium | reverse complement strand
CACGCGGCGGAGTGGAATCGACAAAAATCGACAGGTTTCGACAGGCTTCGACAGGTTTCGACGGCAGGGGGGACAGGATCGTGTATGGACTCGGTGCCTTCCTTTTTCCGGTCGCCAGCCGAACGTGCCGATTGCCAACCTGCAAAAGACCGGCACCTTTCGGGGACATGTCCCGGTCCCGTATTCCATGGCCTGCCGTCCGTCCGCGCCGCTCCCTGCGGGGGCATTGCTGGTCGTGTGTCACGGGGCTGGCGCGCTGGATTGTCTGGCTCGGCCTCGCCGCGCTGCTGGCGTTGCAGGTCGCGTTGCTTGTCGGACGCCGGATGCCGCTGCCGGAGATGGCCTGCGCGTGGATCCGGAAGGCGGCGGCGGCACAGGGCCTGGCGGTGGATTTCCGGACGGCCACGCTCGATCCCGGCGGCGTCCTGGTGTTGCAGGATGCGAGCGTCGCCGATGGCAACATGCCGGACGATCCGGTCATCACCGCGCGCGCCTTTCTCGTCCGGATCGATCCCGGCTGGCTCATCACGCGCCGCTCCGATCTCCGGCTGACGGGCACCGGCGTCAATCTCCTGCTCCCGGCCGTGGTCTCGCCCTCCGGACGGGCCGAACCGCTGATCGAAAACGCCCATTTCTCGATTCGCCTCAGCGGACGGCATGTCGATATCCACGGCCTCGTCGCCAACATTGGCGGCATTCCGGTGACGGCGCGCGGCACCCTGGCGCTGCCCGAGGCGCCGGCCACCCCGTCAGCCGATATTACCGGCAAAACCCTGCGGCGTTTTGTCCGCGAGGTGGTGCCGCTTGCCCGCCAGCTTGTGACGATTTCCGAAAAAATCCGCCAGATCGGCGACCCGGTTGTCAGCATCCGGCTCGAACAGCGGCGGTTGACGCTGACCGCCGTGGCCCCGGCGCTGCATTACCGGGAACCGGTGCCGCATGTGCCCGCGCTCGCCGCCGGCATTGCGGCTGACAACATTGTGGCGACGATCACGCTGCCGCTCGACGAACCCCGGTTCGAGGCCACCCTGTCCATGGAGGCGCTGGCTCTCGCCGACCTCGGTTCCGGCAAGGGCATGACCGTGCGCGTGACCGGCCCGTCCGGCCTCGTATCCGGAGAACCATTTTTGTTCAATGCCTTGCGGTTCGAGGCCAGCGCCGACCGCATTTCGGCGCACGGCATCGAGGTGAACCCGGCGCGCCTGGCGCTCCGCCCGCTCCCGGAAGGGCGGCTCCGCGCCGCGCTGGCCGCCCGCTGGCTGGATGCCCTCTGGACGGCGTCTTGCGAGGGCCGCGTGGATACGCTGGCCGGCCAGGCGGAGGGGGAAGGCACGCTCACGCCGGAGGTGCTCGCCGCGGCCGGCAAGCTCGCCGGTCCGCCTTGCGACGGCATCCTGCAACTGGAGGAGCCTGCCCGGATATCCGTCCGCGCCACGCTCGCGCCGGGCGGCTTGCCCCGCTCGGTGGAGGGCGAGCTTTTCGCGCGCCGCGTCACGGCGCACCACGTGCCCCTCGACCTCGCGTCCGGCGAATTCGTCTGGGACCGCGAGGCCCGTTCGCTGCGCTTTCACCACATCACACTGCGCGGAGGCGACAGCATCGCCCGGGGTACTTATGAAATGGATACGCAGACGCTCGACTTCCGGTTTCTCGTATCCG
Source organism: Opitutaceae bacterium (assembly GCA_031266495.1). The sequence continues at coordinate 13,962 of JAISAX010000275.1, read as the reverse complement.
GCACGCTTCGTCCGCTGCTGATCAGCGGATGGTTTGACGACTGGTGGCCCCGTTTCTGGGACGATTTCCGCTTCGGCCCCGCGCCCGCCGCCGCCGACGTGGATGTCGGCGGAAACTGGCTCGACCCGCACAGCGTCGCCCTGTTTGTCAGCGCCAACGGCAGGGAAGTGAACGTGCGCGGGGTGGATGTCGATCGTCTCCACACCCGGCTTTTCATTCGCCCGCAGTGGTTCGATATCCTCGACTTTTACGGCGATCGCGCCGGCCGCATCGCGAGCGGGAATTTCAGCCTCCGGCTTCCCGCGATGGGCGAGCCGTGGGAGCGGATGGAATTCGACATGCACAGCACGCTGCCGCTCGCCAGCGTCGGCAAGCTGATCGGCGGCGACATGGTGGAGCAGCTTGCCGCATACGATTTCACGACGCCGCCCCGTCTCCATGCCGCCGGCGCCTCGGCGGGGCCTGGCGCGGCCCGTCCGGACGAACACGCGCTCATGCTCACGGTGGACGGCGAGGGGCCTTTTCGCATGCGCGGTTTTCCGCTCCGCGACGTGTCGCTTTCCGCCGCGATCAGGAACGACGAGACGCGCGTCGATCACCTGCGCGTCGGCGTGGCCGGCGGCGTGCTCGAGGGCACGGCCCTTATCAGCGGCCCGGAAGAAGATGCTCGCCTGGCGTTCGATCAAACCCTGCGCGACGCGGACCTCGCCCTGCTCGTCAACACCATCAACACCTGGATCGACACGCAGCCGGCTGCTGCCTCCGGCAAGGCAACGGCGGCATCGGCCGGCCGCAAGCCTGCGCCCGCTGCCGCGCCCGCGTCTGCGTCTGCGCCCGCACCCGTCACTGCTACTGCCACTACTGCTGCCAGTGCCACTGCCACTGCCGGACGGGAGAAAAACGGGGTTGCGACGGGTGAGGCCGATCCGGTCAACGCGCGCCTCAAGGGCGGCCGGATCGACGGCTCGCTGAAGGCTTCGGGCCGGCTCAACGACTGGGCGGGTTTCACCGGCGCAGGCGAGGCCAGCGTGCGGGATGCGCCGCTCGCGCAGGTGGGGCTGCTGTGGCTGTTGTCCGATTTGCTCAATGCGGCGGGACTGGGGTTCACGTCGCTCACGTTCAGCGATGCGCACGGCGTCTTTGCGCTCGAAGGCCGCCAGGCGAAATTCAGCGAGCTGAAAATCAGGGGACCCTCGGCGGAAGTGAGTGCCACTGGCGCGGTGGCGCTGGAAAACGGCCAGCTCGATTTCCGGGCCAGGCTGCATCCGTTCGAGCGCACGGGCGGTCTTTTGGGTCCGGTGGCGGATCTGGTTTTCTCGCCATTCTCGACGGCGCTCGAATTCCAGCTCAGCGGCACGCTGTCCGACCCGACGTGGAGCTTCCGTTACGGACTGCGCGGCCTCTTCCGCTCGCTGACCGGCGCCAACCGGATCGACACGGCGGCGGCGGCGGACGAGGAAAAACCGGAGCCACCTCCGGAAAATGGCGACGCCACGGACAAAAACCTGAGGGAAACCGCTAAAGAACGCTGAAGAACGCTAAAAACAAAACCGCCCATATTCCTGTTTTGTGACAGAGTCTGACAATTTTAGCGTTCTTCAGCGTTCTTTAGCGGTTTCCCTCCTCGATTGGAAATTGTGTGCGGTGGTTTTTCGCGTTTCGCTCCGCGCCTGTGTCCGACACCACACCCGCCACCGCCGCCACCGCCGCATCCGCGACCAATGCATCTCTCAGCCCACTGCCGGGTTATCTCTACGTGGTGGCCACGCCGATCGGCAATCTGGCCGACATCACCGACCGCGCCCGCTCGCTGCTCGCCCGGGTGGACCTGATTGCCTGCGAAGACACCCGCACCACCGGCGCCCTGCTCGCGCGCTTCGGCCTGCCGCACCGCGAACTCGTCGCCTACCATGATCACAACGAAACGGAAACCGCCGTCCGCCTCGCCGACCAACTCGTCGCCGGCCGCTCCGTGGCGGTGGTCAGCGACGCCGGCACGCCCGCGATCAGCGATCCTGGCTTCCGGCTCGTGCGCGAATGCCGCCGGCGCGCGCTGCCCGTCGTGCCGGTGCCCGGGGCCTGCGCGCTCGCCGCCGTGCTCAGCGCGAGCGGGCTGCCGACCAACGGCTTTCTCTTCGCCGGTTTCCTCCCGCCCAAATCGGCGGCGCGCCTCGCGTTTCTCGACAAGTATCGAGATTTCGATTACACGATCGCCTTATACGAAAGCTGCCACCGGATCGGGAAGTTCGCCGCCGGGATCGTCGAGCGGCTGGGCCCGGACCGCGTGGTCTGCATCGCCCGCGAGGTGACCAAGCTCCACGAGACTTTTTATGTCGGACGCGCCGGGGAGGTGGCCGCCCGTCTCGGACGCTCCAGCGTGAAAGGCGAATTCGTGGTTCTCATCGCGCCGGGCGATTTCGTGCTGTAATGTCCGCGGACGCCGGCCATCGTCATCCCCTTGTGAGCGCTCCCTACTCAGCCGCGGCTGTCATCGATATCGGTTCCAACTCGATAAAAATTCTCGTTGCCACACGCTTGGCGGACGGATCGGTCAGCGCGTTGCGTTACCATTCCATCGACTCGCGCATCAGCGCCGGCATCAGCCAGGCGGAGCCCCGGCTCGGCGAACCCGGCATGGCGGCCGGCCTCGCCGCAATCCAGGAGTTGCTCGCGCTGGCGGCCGGTTACGAGCCGGCGCATATCGCGCTGGTGGCGACGAGTGCGATCCGCGATGCGGCCAACGGCGCGGAGTTTTGCGAACGCGTGTACGTTACCACCGGCCACCGCATCCGCATCCTGAGTGGCGAGGAGGAAGCCAATCTCATCGGACGCGGGCTCACCAGCGACCATGCACTGGCCGCGTTGCGCGACTTCCATGTGTTCGATCTCGGGGGCGGCAGCCTCGAATGCCTGCGTTTTCGCGACCGCCGGATCGGGCGCGCCATCAGCCTGCGGCTCGGTTGCGTGCGGCTGACAGAGCGTTTTGTCGCCGATCCGGGGGCGCCGCTTCCGCCAGCCGAAACCGACGCCATTGCGGCGCACGTGCGAAGAGAGGTCATGGCGGCGTTTCCCGATCTGGCCGCGCCGGGTTTTGACGCGATTTTTGCCGGAGGCACCGTGGCGACCATCCGGGCGATCCGCGGCGCAGGCGAAGGCGTGCCTCTGGTGAACACCGCGGCCACGGTCACGATGGCCGAGATGCGCGCGTTGCTGGCAAGGCTCGCGCCGATGACGCTGGCCGAATGCCAGCGCGTGCCCGGCCTGCCGCCGCCGCGCGCGGATGTTTTCCGCACGGCGCTGGTCACGCTGGCGACGCTGGCCGAATGCGCCGGCGTGGAGACGGTTTATCACACGTTCAACAACCTGCGCTGGGGCGTGGCCGACGGGTTGCTGCCGCCGGTGGTTCACTGAAAGCTTGTTCCAACGCGCAAGGAAATCTCCTCCGGCGGATGCTCCTTGCCAAGGATCGAACCGGACGATCTGCATGTATTCTGACCATCTCGCATAGTCTTTCAATTTGTGCGCCACATCCATCCGCGCAGGTTTGGGGGGTCACTTATTCTCCATCCCCATGCATGCCTCCTCCTGTCAAATGCCCGGTCTGCTCTCCTGCGCCCATCGCTCGGCCTTCACGCTGATCGAACTCCTCACCGTAATCGCCATCATCGGTATCCTCGCCGCCATCATCATCCCGGTGACCGGTCGCGTTCGCGAATCCGCGCGCACCGCGCAGTGCGCCTCCAACATGCGCCAGCTCGCGCAAAGCATGCTCCTCCATGCGGAAGACAACAAAGGCGTGCTGCCCGCAACGTATAACAATCCCGCCGGCACCACCGCAGCCTGGTGGCAGTATCTGTATCCTGACTACTGCCCGGACAAAAACGTCTTCAAATGTCCCGTCGATCAGACCGGGTTCACCGGCAGCCCGGCCTACACCGGCACCTTCACCCGTAACGGCAAGACACTCGCCGACGGCAAGGCATCCTACGGGATTCCCGGCTTACAAAATAATGAAGCCAGCGAAAGTTACAAAGCTTCAGGAAAACCGCTCACCGCATTTTCCACGCCTTCCCGCATGTGTCTCCTCACCGATTTTGAAAATTCCGACCGCCGCCTTTCGCAGTCCTATGCCGGAAACAAACCCATGTACCTCAATGAGGTCATCTTCCCTCACAACGGACAGCAAAAGGCCAACTTCGCGTTTCTCGACGGCCATATCGTGCTCATGAGCAAGGCCGGGATGAACGCAGCAAACACAGATAAAAAATACAACTTCGGCTTTCATGCTCCTTGGTATTTAAATAATAACTAAATAATTGTCCCTTCCCCCCCCCCCCCCCCCTTTTTTTTCCCCCCCTCTCCCTTTTTTTCCTGCCGTCTCTCCATTTTCCAGGACAAAGTCTCCTCCCTCTCCATGCCACGGTCCGTGCTCCGCCATCTGCCCATCCTCGTCCTTTCCCTTGTCAGTGCGCTTTTGTCCGCTGCTCCCGATCTGGTCACCATAGGCGATCCCGGCAACCCCGGTCACGACATCGCCTTCGACAATTCGCGCCACTCTTCCCTGCCCGGCGCCGTCGATCAACCCTACCGCATCGGGAAGCGCGAAGTCAGCAATGCCGAATACGCCGCCTTCCTCAACGCCCGTGCCGCCGTCGCCGATCCCCACGGCCTCTTTGATGAGCGCATGAAAATCACCCGTGTCGGCGCGCCCGGCGCATGGCGCTACGCCGCGTCACCCGGCTCGGAAAACGCCGGTGTCGCCTTTGTCTCCCGCACCAACGCCGCCCGCTATTGCAATTTTCTCACCACCGGCGATCCCGCGCGCGGCCCCTACAGGGTGGAAAAACGGATACGTGAAAACGGCCAGACCCACGACGCCATTGTCGGCTTTCGCGACCTGACTTTTCCCGATGAGGCGCGCATTTACACCCTGCCGGACATGGACGAGTTCTACAAGGCCGGCTGGTATGACGGCGCCGGCGCTTACCGGAAAATCGCCCCGGACACCCGCAACAAGCCCTCGCATTACGGCCTGGAGAGCCATGCCTCCGGCCTCCGCGAATGGATGGGCAACAAATACCGCAACGGCCCGACCTTCGCCCTCGGCGCCAGCGACTCCGACAACAACGACAACGCAATCAACGCTGCCTCCTCCTTCCAGACTCCCGAATACGCCGCCAACGCCTCCACCGGTTTCCGCGTTGTCGCCACCGCTCCCTTGCAGATCGGCGACCGCCTCAACCGCCACAACAACTTTTTCTGGCAAAACGAAAAGACCGCCTCCATGCGTATCCGGCTCGACGATACGCCCGGGCGCCGGAAGCTCCGGCTCGTCATGCGCGACTTCGCCAACCACGAGACCTGGACCCGCGACATCGCCCCCGAACTCCGCCGCGGCGTCACCGACATATCGATACCGCTGCCGGATAACGATGGTTACTACGAACTCGCCGTTTACCCGGACGATGCGCTTTACGACGGGCGGGGCATTCGCATCCCGCTCGCCATCATGAACACGCCCATGCCCGCACAGGGGAGGGACGGCAACTTCGGCTTCACCTGCCACATCACGCGCAACGAGCGACGCTACAACTTCGAGGCGTATGATTTCGACCTGCTCAAACGCCTCGGTGTCAGCCAGGTCCGGGTCGATGTTCGCTACGACGACGACACCGACGGCAACCAGACCGTTCTGCGCCGTATCCGTGATGCCGGCCTGAATCCGCTGGCCGTCATTTCCCGCGACGGACTGCGCTCCGGGGAACACATTCGCCAGCTCATGACGGAGCATCCCGACCTTGCGCAGAAATGGTCCCGGCACGGCATTCCCGCCGGGTTTGCGTGGCACGCCGAGCAGGTCCGGAAGCTCGTCGGCGCGCACAAGGACATCGTTCGCGACTGGGAATTCGTCAACGAACCCACCTACCTCGACATCCTTGCCGAGGACTACGCCCAGGCATTGAAAGCCGGATACATTGCCGCCAGGCTTGCCGACCCGGCATGCAACTTCATGGCGGGCGATCTCAACGCCATTCACGCGCCCGTCTTCCAGGCCGGCGGCGCGGCCTTCGCCGATGGTATCACCACCCACATCTACGGGTTCTACGTCCCCGCCTTCTGGGGCATCCCCGGCAAGATGCGCGAACTCAACGGCTGGATGGCCGCCGCCGGCATCCCGAAAAAACCCGTTTGGGTCACGGAGATCGGGGGCTGCACCTATAGTTCACGTTATCTGATTCCCGTCCGCACGTCCGACGAGGCCCGCCGCTACCAGGCCCTCCACCAGCCCAAGGTGATGGCGGGCAGCATGGCTTTTGGCGCCACCCGCGTGTTGCCCTACAATTTCCGTGACGTGCCCGTGAATGGCCTTGAGGGTGAATTCGGCTCCATCGACCGCACCGGCCTCCCCAAGCCTGCCATCATGAGCTACCGCGCCACCGCGCTTTTGCTGGGGAAGGCCCGCTTTGACGGATTCCTGAAAAACCACTCGTTCGACGCCGGGCGCATCGCCGGACTTGTATTCAAAGATCAAGACAAGCGCGATGTGATCGTCCTCTGGCGCAACGATCCCTATGGGCACGGCCACTTCGACATCCCGTTTCTCGACATCATCAAACCGGCGGAAAACGTCGCCATCAAGAGCCGGTCGCACCAGGCGGAGCTGTTCGACCAGTCGGGAGGCCGTTCCACCCTGGACGCCCGGAGCGGAGTGCTCTCCATCCCCGTTTCGGAATATCCCGTCTTCGTGCGCGGCCAGCTCGCACCGGAAACCACGGAGGTGGCGACTGCGCGCCCCGTCCCGGCAATCGCCCTGCCGCGTGTCCGCGTCAAGATCCTGCACAACCGGAAATCACGCGCCTGCGACCTCATGTCCGGCGTGACGCTTGAGTTGACCGAAAAAACCCGGGCCACCGTGGAGGTTCATGTTTACAACATCGAAAACCACCCCGTGGAAGGCGACCTGCGCCTGACTCCGATGTCGGGCTGGCGCGAATGGCCCTGGCAGGTCAGCCCCGCGTCCGCGCGCCTCTCGATTCCCGCCCGCGGCATGGGATCCGCGCGATTCGAAATCCCCGCGCCGAACGCAACCGCCGACGGTGAACCCCTGCGTTATCTCAACGCAACTTTCTCCGCGGGGCCGGGCGAGGAATTTCGCGACACGGCCGCATTCCGTGTCATTACCCGAAGGATACAACTCGCGGACTGGATCACCTACGCGAAAGGATTCCGCCTGGCGGCGACCGACGACCACAGCGCCATCCGGATTGCCTGGGACGCGGAAAGGGCGGGCCATGTCAGCTTTCACCGGCGCACGCCCGCTCCTCTGGCCGACACCGCCGCCGGCCTGGAGCAGGACGTGACGCTGCCCTTTGTGCCGGACGGAGCAGGCATCCGCGCCGTGAGCCTGCTGGTCATGGACCGCAACAAGGAGATTTTCCAGGTCAAGCAATCCGTGCGCCCGAAGGACAAGCAGCCGGCGCAAGTTCGCTTTGACGCCGCCGCCATTCTCAAGCCCGGGGTCATCATTCACTCCGGCGGCGATCGCCAGGTGGATTTCCCCGTGCGCCTGCTCGGCTTCATTTTCGACCTGACGCCCGAGCGCCACGACGGCGGCATCCTGGTGCGCCCTTGCGAGATCGTTTCGCGCGCCAATGCGCAGGCGCTCCCCGCGAAACCGGTCGCCGGAGGCGGCGGGGCCGCGGACATGGATTGAGCCCTCCCCCCCCCCCCCCTCCGTCCAGTCTTTGAGATGCGCCCGATTCTCCCGGGTATAATTCAAAGTGGTGTCAACGCCGGTAGGGGCGCACTTCACTGTAACGTGCGTCCCTACGTTGGGGGGGGGGGGAGGGGGGGGCTGACATCAGTTATTGAGTCCGCTCCGGCAGCGGGGCGAGCAGGGCGGCGAGGAGCTGGGCGTAGGCGCGGATCAGGAAATCGTTGGGATGGTTGACGTGGTTGCCGGTCATGTCCTCGTAACGCTTGCGCTGGAGAAGCGCGGTGTGGACGGCCATCATGTCACAAAATGCGACGCCGGGGCCGCTCAGGTTTTTCAGGATGCTGCCAAAGGCCGCAAGGTTGCCGTGGGGTTGCCAGTCGGGGTTGTTGAGCATCGATTGCACGAGAATGAACTCGACCCTGGGGTTGGCTTTGCGGGCGGCTTCCATCATGCGGACCGTGTGCTCGCGAAACGTCTTCGGCGGCATGGCACGGTCGTTCATCCCGAAGGCGATAATGACAAGGTCGGCAGGGTCGCCGGCCAAGGCGGCGGGGGCGTTTTGCGCGCCCCAGGCGGCGCCTTTGCCCCCGACTGCCTTGTTGCGCAGGGTGATGGCGGGGTGCGCGTGGGCGTGCGCAAGCCAGCGCCGGAAGAGTTCCGTCCAGATGGGCTGGAAGGGCGCGATGGCGGAGCCGCCGAAGCCGGAGGCGTTGGCTCCGACTGTAATGCTGTCGCCATACGCAATGATCGTGAGGGGCGCGCGGGTACGGAGTTTCCCGAGTGTGCGCGGCAGGTTGGCGGTGGCGAGTTGCGGCACGGGGCCTGTCCAGCGGGGCGTGGCGCGGTGCCGGTACGTGACGGCGATCTGGTGCTGGTGGAAAAAATTGCCTTCGCGGAAAATCATGTTTCCGCCGGAGAGGCGGGGCATGGTTGTGCGTGGTTCGGGGGGGCCGGGGTTGGCGGGATAAAATTCGGCGGCGCTCATCCAGGGGATGCGGGTGTTTTTGGGCAGAATGAGTTTGCCGTCCCGGTAAATCCAGTCGCGCCCTTCCTCGTACACGGTTTTCAGGGCGGAGTCGCGCACGGACAAGATCTTGTCGGCGTCAAAGAGGAGGGGGGCCGAGGGGAGTTCGCCGTCGCGCGCCCACAGGAGGAGGGTTTCGTTGTGCTGGATGCCGGGTTGCCAGAGGGGAGTCATCCATTCGGCGAGGCGTCGCCGCTCGTCGTCCGTATCCGCACGGAGAGTACTCGCGCATGTTGCGAGGGCCAGGATCGGCAAAAGCAGGATCGGCAAAAACCGGGCCGGCAAAAACCGGGCCGGCGGGTTCATCGGTTCTTTGTTCATGGTACTGGTCTTGAGCGGTGTTTTGTGAGGTTCCCGGGCCGGTCAGTTTCCGACCAGGTAAAAATCGCTGATTTCGAGGGTGTTTTCATCGGAATCGGAACTGAAGCCGAGCGAGACTTTGGCGAGGCGGTCGCCGCCGGCGTCGGCGGTCGCTCCGCCTGTAACACTGGCGAGGGGCACGTGGGCGACGTGCCATTGGCCGTCGGCGGGCATGACGGGGTTGTGCGTCGCGTGCCACTCGCCGCGCTGGTTCCAGATGTTGAGGCGCACGGCGGCGGGCTTCAGGCAACGGGCGCGTATCAGCACTCCGGTGACGCGCGAGAGGTTGACTTCCTGCGGTATCGTGAATCGCGGATACGCCCAGCGGTCGCCGGTGCCGGGCCTGAACTTTGCCACGAATCCCCACGCGGCGGGCGGTTTTCTGGTGAAGGTGATGGCGCAGCCGGTCACGGCGTTGCGATCCCAGCGGTACTCCTCGTTCAGGGTCAGCGCGTATTTGTAGCCCTGCCGCCGGAGGTGCGCGGCGAGGTTGTCCTTCCCGAGCGAGGGAATGAACGAGAGGGCTGCCGGCGCGACGCGGGAACCGTCGTCCGCCACGGCGTTGACGAGCAGCAGGCGGTCGCCGGTCGCCTTGTCTTCGGCGAGGCCGGAGATTTTTATTGTCAGTGTCGCCGTCTCCCGCGCATTGGCCGCGATGGTGAGGCGCGCGTCCGGCGTCTGCGCCCCTTTTGCGCGGAGCGTGACGACGCGGGTCTTGTCGCCGAGGTTGTTCACCACGATCCTGACCGGCAGTTGCTCGCAGTTGTCAGGGAGAAAATAACCGCGTGGCGCGGGCTGCACGGCGTCAAAGTCGAGTTGCGGTTGCAACACGATCGAGGATACCGGCGGCAGGGCCGGCGGCGGCGTCGCCGCGCCGCGTCCCAGGCGCCACAGGCGCATCGCGGGTGTATTTTTGTCCAGGATACCGGCAAGCGCGGTGCGGGTGGCGCGGAGGTAAACAATGCCGTCGCTGGCCGACACGGTTTTGTTGTCTGCGCCGGATTTGAGCGACAGGGGGCGTCCGTCCGCGCCCTGGGCCGATATGGCGCGAAAGGGCAGCTTGATCTCCGCTGCTGCTGCGGCGGCTGCGGAGACGGCGGCGGAGGAGGCGGCGGCGGGAGGGAGGGGGGGGGAGGGGTCCGTGTAAAGGATGACCAGCAGGTCGTCGTTTCCCGGCGCGGCGGCGGAAGCGGCGGAGGCGGAGGGGGCGAAGACGCGGATTTGTTTCGCGCCGGGCACGCGTGTTGCCGGGATGTCGCCCGCATACTCCATGCCGGCCAGGGCGCGCCCGGCCTGCGCTACCGCCGCCAGCACGCGCAGCGGAGAACCGTTCTGGCGCGTCATCCCGAAATGAATACTGCCGCCGCGCTCCTCCAGCGGCTCGTACACAAAGGCAAAAAAACGCGCGACGCCGCACGCGCGCGCTTCGATGGCCTGCTTCGCGTAGCCGGGAGCGGCGAGGAGCTGGCCGCGTTGCGAGGTGCGCTCGGCGACCGGCCCGTCCGTCGGCGTGCCGACTTCGGTGAGCCAGAGGGGTTTTGTTTCGTGGCGGCGCCCGTGCTCCGCCAGGAGTTCCCGGTGCACGGAGACGAGGCGCTCGATCCCGGACGGGACGCCGTAGTAGTGGAAGGAGATGAAATCGCTTTCGTCGAACAGTCCGTTGTGCGCGGCCAGGCGGATGTAGGAGGCGTCCTGCGTCGCGAAAACGCCGCCGCCGAGCGGAGTGGCCGCGCCCGCTTTGCGCACCGCGTGGCGGAGCGTCTTGACGAGCGGCGCGTATTGGTCGGCGGGGAAAAATCCGCCGAAGGAGATGTCGGGTTCATTCCACATTTCGAGGGCGCCCCAGTATTTGTTCCAGCGCGACGCGATGCCGCGCCACGAGCGGTCGCTCGCGGGGAGGTTTTCGGGAAACCCCGCCTTGGGCACCGCTCGTCCCAGCCACCCGGGGCTGTCGTGAAACATCTCCAGCACCGGCACGCCGGCTTCCGCATACAGGCGGCGCGTGCTCTCGTACCGGCGCGCCGTTTCCCAGTCGAACGCTCCCGCCCCTCCCGCCCCTCCCGCCGCGGGGTGGACTTCCGCCCACTTGAAGCGTTCCCGCGCCATGCCTCCCGCCTCTCCCGCTCCGAGAAATCGTGTCAGGTTTTTGACGAGCGCGGGGCGTTGCTCCGGTTTCGTCAGCCAGGACATCGCCGTGTCGATCGACATAAAACCGTCTGCCGGGACTTCGCCGGCAGGCCGGCACCAGAGGCCTGTCGTGTGCGCCTCGTCCATGCCTGCAAATACCACTTCGTGGTATCCGGCGGGCAATTTTATCCGGACGGCGAGCAGGCCGTCGCCGATGGGCGTCGCACGGCCTTCCGCCACTTTCCGTCCTTCGTAGTTTTTAATGATATAGGCGGGGGGGGGGGGAGGTGGGAGTGGCAGTCGGTGGCGCGTGAAACGTCAGCCGCGCCTCCGTGTCGGCGGCGGGGAACAGTTCCGTGATGTCGGCGGGGGCGAGAGCGGTGGCGGCTTGCAGCGTCACCGTTGATGCTACAAGCGATGCCGCAAGCACCGACGCGAACAGACACCGCAGGTGGCGGGGCTGACATGATTTGATCATGGGAAGGAGTATAATCCGGTTCTTTTTTCAGGGAAGAGCCGGTCCCTGTGCTGTGTTTTATTTACGCACGCGGGCGGCAATGGCGGCGGCTGATGCGATCATGAGGACAAGCGCGCCAGACAAGGCGGCGGTCGTGGCGGGTTCGGGAACCGCCGGCGCGGTGTCCAGATAACCCGTGCCCGTGACTTCCAGCCAGGAGAGGGCTGCGGCGATTTCGGCGAGGCTGCCTGTCTGCTGCACGTCGTTGACAAGAATGGAGGAAACGAGGCTGGTCCCCGTAAAGTTCAGGTTGATCATCACATGCTGGGTCTCGTCTCCGTAAAGTTTCAGCGCCGAGCCGCTCTCGATAGCGGCGGAGTTTTCCAGCGTCAGGGTTACGGTTTTCGCCCGCAAACGATCATCGTCTGATCCCGGTCCTATTCCCATTCCCGGTTTGAGTATGAGATCGCCTGTTCCCAATTTTCCCGTAGGGCCGACGACGAGTGTGGCCCCGTTGATGACTTCCGTGTTGCCGACATAATCATTGCCGCCATTCAGGAACCTGACTACGCCGAAACAATACCCTATGTCCACCTTGCCATCATTATCTGTCTCGCCGATAATGACTCTGAATTTGATATCAGAGTATCCGCTGTCCGGGCTGCTGATTTTGGCGGCGACGTCCAGTTGTGAATTTACCAGTGTGCGGAATGATATTTTTTCCGTAACGCGAGGGATGAAGGTGTAGATGTGAGTGATGTTGCCTGACAAAACAGAAGTGCCCGCCGAGGTGTTGTCGATGGCACTAGTGCCGCCAATTCTGAAATCGTTCACGGTAAGATTCTTGTTACCGAAAAATCGCAATATGCCGAGCGTCATGTTCAGCGTATCGCCAGCGAATACAAGGTCCGTGTTGCCGGTAGCCTGTATAATGCGGCCGCCCGCGACCGTGTAGATATTGCCCGCGCTTGGCGCCTCCCCGCTTGACCAGTTGGTGCTGCTGATAATGCCCTCGGCATTCCATTGGTTAAATGTGTATTCCGCCGCCGCGAGCGGCGGTGCACCGATGATGAGAGCGGCGAGTACCGCTGTTGTTATTGCTGGTGTCGTCAATATTGTCTTCATGATTTTGAGGATGAGGATGAACGGGAGAATGAGCGGGAGTTGACTTCAGTTTGTGGTTCGTTCCGGGAGTGTCCATGTCACATGTCGATGCCTTTTACGTACCAATCGTCCCAGCGTTCCTCCATTTGCTGCTTTGTGAACGAGGCGACGTGGCCGTCGGCAAAAAGTGCGTTGGTCTTGTTGCGATGACGATAGCCGATGCCTTTGGCCGAGTCATCCTTATAAGTGTTGAAACGGATATCGTCGTCGCCGCCAGGCCCGAGGAGCGCACCTCCTTCGGCGCACAGTAACGATTGGGTCGGCGTGGGGATGATGCTGATTGGCACGCCCAGTGTGTCCAGGGTTTCAGTGCGTATGTTGTACTTCCACAGCCAGTCCTCGTGCGAGACTGGCATTTTGTAAGAAACCCAGCGGTTCCCGATGGCTGCGTAGTCGGAGTAGGCGGGGCAACCGAACGTCTTGTCCGGCGCACAGGCATTCATCAGCGGTCCCCAGTTATCTCCCTCTGGCGCGACCATGCCCGCATGGGGCATCAGTTGCCCTATCCAGGTTTTCATGGGAATGGTGCCCCCCCTTATCAGCGGATGCGGGAAATGATTTTTGTGTTCGGCCGCAAACAGCATGAACGCACCGCCGATACTGCGAAAATTGGCGACGCAACGAATGCTCTTCGCCGATTCACGAACCCTGCCAACAACCGGAATAATAATCGCCGCCAGTATGCCGATGATGGCTATGACCGTCAGCAACTCGACGAGCGTGAAGGCTGCCGCTGCGGGGGCGGCTGCGGGTAAAGGAGCAGGGGCGGTTGCGGTTGTATCGCGCCGAAGCCGGAGCCTCGGCGCGATTTTGGTTACAACCGCGCCAGACGGAGCGTCAGCTCCGTCTGGCGCGGACTCCATATGGAGTCCGGCGGAGCCGTCAGGGGAAGCGATGGAAACAGATGTGACGTTGTTTCCGGATGCAGGGGGGAAAGGGATGAACGCGTGGTTTTTCACAGGTTTGGCAGGATGGCTGGTGAGGTGGTGGTTAGTGGTTTTCATGACAGTGTGCGTGCGGGGGGGGGGGGGGGGGGAAGGCACCAGGTGGATGCGGAACGGCCCCGGGCGCGCCCCCGCGGGGTGGGGTGGAGAACCAACCCGGGGGGTGGAC
>JAISAX010000091.1 GCA_031266495.1 Opitutaceae bacterium | reverse complement strand
CCCCCCCTCCCCCCCCCCCCGGTGCCATCCTCACCGCCCGCGGCCTCGCCTTCACGGTCGATGCCGGCCGCAAGACACTCCTCGCCGACGTGGACCTCACCCTCCACCCCGGCGAACTCCATGCCATCATCGGCCGCAATGGCGCCGGCAAAAGCACACTCTTGAAGACCCTCACCGGCGAACTTCATCCCACCGCCGGCGAAATCCTGCTCTGGCAAACCCCGCTCGCCCGGCACCGCGCCCGCCACCTTGCCCGCCGCCGCGGCGTGCTCGCCCAGCACACCGAACTCCACTTCGACTACCGCGCCCTCGAAGTCGTGCTCCTCGGACGGATACCCCACCAACGCAACCAGGTCGAGACGCCCGCCGACGTCGCCATCGCGCACGACAGCCTGCGCCGCGTCGGCCTCGCCGGTTACGAGGACCGCAACTACCTGACCCTCTCCGGCGGCGAACAACAACGCGTGCACCTCGCCCGCGTGCTCGCGCAAGTCACGCCCGGCGACGCCCATCCCGACGACGCCGCCGCGCCCGACCACCGCCCGCTGCTCTTTCTCGACGAACCCACCAGCAGTCTCGACCTGCATCACCAGAACCAGGTTCTGGAAATCGCCCGCGCCCTCACGCGTGAACGCGGCGCCGCGGTGCTCGCCGTCCTGCACGACCTCAACCTCGCCGCCCGCTACGCCGACACCATCACCCTCCTCACCGCCGGCCGCGTGACGGCCTGCGGCACCCCCGACGCCGTGCTCCGCGAGGACACCCTCCGCCACGCCTTCAGCCACGAAGTCCGCGTCCAGCGCCACCCCTGCTTCGACTGCCCGCTCGTCATCAGCGCCTAGTGACCAGTCAAAGGTCAAAGGTCGGAAAGTCGAAGGTCGCCAGCAGCTCCGCTACGCGGAGCATTTTGTTTGAAAGAATGGCCCGCTCCGGCGGGCCGCTGATGACTTCCGACTTTCCGACCTTCGACCTTTGACTGATCACTAGCAGCCTGTCCGACTTGAGGGGGGTTCTAAAAATACATTTTTAACCGCGAATGAACGCGTACCGAGCGATAGTCTGACATTCAGGAAAACCCACAACGCCATTGGAAACAAAGACTAAAGCAGATTAATTGCCTTATGTAAAAGTTTTTATCTTAATCTCCGGATTCCCATGTTTTCCTCCTGGAGTTTCTACGGTCGTCGTGCCGAGTTGAGCCAGCTACAGGCGATTCTCGCCCGTCGGCGCTGGTTTTTTCTGCAAATTTCCGGCCGTCGGCGCATCGGCAAGACCACTCTCATCCAGGAAGCCCTGAGCGCCGACCAGCGGGCTCGCACGCTCTATCTGCAAATCCCCGACTCCGATCCCGTTGGGGTCGTCGCGGCCTGCAATGGATATCTGGAGACGTTTGGCCGGCCCGAACGCGTTTCGGATCTTGGCGATCTTGCCAAACTCGTCGGCCATCTGGCCGAAAGCGGGCACATCGTCGCCATCGACGAATTTCAATACTTCCACCGCAAGCCCCTCGGCGACTTTTGCTCCCTTCTGCAGGCCGAAGTGGATCGCCTGACTGCCCGTGCCTCCGAGGTCACTGGCGGACTCATTGTGCTCGGCTCACTTCACGCGGAAATGACCGCCCTGCTGGAGGATCGCGACGCCCCGCTCTTCAACCGCGCCACCGACCGCCTCGATCTCGATCACCTCGACATTGCCTCGATTCTCGAAATTTTGCGTGCCCACGCCGATACCTCACCGCAGCGGCTTCTCTTTCTCTGGAATCTCTTCGAGGGCGTGCCCAAGTTCTACCGCGACGCCTTTGAGCAAGGCGTGCTCGGCGCGGAACACCGCGAGCTGCTGCATCGTCTCTTTTTCGCCAGCTCCTCGCCCTTGCGCGGCGAGGCCGACAACTGGTTCCTCCGCGAACTCCGCGGGCGCTACGACATGGTGCTCCAGCATCTTGCCAGGAACCCGGGCTGCACTAACGCCGAAATCGAGGCCGCCATCGCGCAAGTATCCCGGGGCGGCGAGGCCAAACAGATCGGCGGCTACTCCCCTGCTCCCTTCCCGCTGGGGCAAGCCCCCCGTCGCCGTCGTGCAAACGCCGTGACGCACGTTGCCACGTCCCCTCACTCAACATCGCTGACCTCGCTACCCATCCGTGACGGACCGTTATCCGCTCCGTCACGAACCTCAAAAACGCTCATCCGATCCCGTCCCTGTCAAAGGGGCGCATCCCGAAAACCGGACAAACTCCGCAGAAGCCTTGGCGCGGACGTCTCCCCCGCTCCGCTCGTGGAGGGACGGGAGGGACAGGAGTGGCGGGAGGACAGGAAATAACCGAGCGCGGAAGTGGCGGGAGAAAAACGAGAGCAGGAGTGGTGTGTGTGGGGGGGGGGGAACCGAAGAGGCAGGGAAGCGGCGCTTCGCGCCGTCCACGGGCTGGATGCCTCTTCCACTCCTGGCCGACGACCGTAGCCCTCTCCTGTTCTTGATATGCACCATGTCAAGAAGGCACCCGGGTTGACGCTTACAACATCCGTCGGTGCGCAATATCGGGTCCACCGCGCTCGAAAAGCTCCATGTTTCGCTTGCTGTCGGAGAGGCGGTTTATGAAGCGGGAGCAGAGGCGAGAGCGGAGGCAGAAGCAGAAGCGGAGCCGGTGGCAGGGCTGACGCTGGCGGCATCCGGAGCGTCCGGAGCGGAAGCGATTGT
>JAISAX010000057.1 GCA_031266495.1 Opitutaceae bacterium | reverse complement strand
GTAGGGGCTTCGCTTGCGAAGCCCGCGAGGACCTTTCGCAACGGGAGATACGCCAATTCTCTCCGCCTGGCGCGGGCGTCGCAAGCGACGCCCCTACGGCCGTTCCGCGTAACGTCAGTTACTGCCTGTCCCCTTTGTGAAACTTGTCCCCTTTGTGAAACGCACCTGCATCCGCTCCACTGACGCGGGCATCGCTCTTTTTCTGTTTTCTGTTTGTCTGGTCCTGCGTATTTCTGTCGGACA
This sequence comes from Opitutaceae bacterium, assembly GCA_031266495.1. The sequence continues at coordinate 3,681 of JAISAX010000057.1, read as the reverse complement.
CTTCCCCATGGCTCACCCAGTTGCCGATCCTGACCCGACAGCCGACGAATCTTTCCTGCGCGAACTCCCGCGCAAGTCACGCATCCGGTTGTACTGGCTGCTGGCAGGCTGTGCGCTGCTGGTTCTCGTTCCCTTGGCACTCGTCGTTTTTTCCGACGAAGACCCGCCCGACATCAGCGACCTGGCCTTCACGTCACGCGAGGTGCCCGAGGTGGAAAATTTTTATCTGGCGGCGGTGAAGTGGAGCAAGGCGATCAATCCCGATCCCGATAACCTGCTGGACCAGACCGCCGATACCCTCGGAACCGGAGCCGTCGATTCCACGGAATCCGCGGATTCCACCAGAAGACACAAGTATTCCACCGAGAGGCACGAATGGCGCGAGGCGCTTTATGACGGCAAGGGCTGGACTCCGGCGTTGCGCGACGAATTGCGCCCGAAGCTTGAGCCGTTTGCCCGTGAGTTTTTGCGGATCGTGGACTTGCCTGCCACGCAGGCGCCGTTGCACCGGAGTCTCGAAGCCGAATACGAATACGGCCAGTTTTCCCAAGGATGGCAGGCTGTCCGGCTGGCAGCATGGATGGCGTATTCTGATTATGACTACACCGGAGCGGCCAGGTTGGCGTTGGCAGGTTTGCGCGGCGCGCAGCGGATCATGGCATCGGAAGGCCCGCTGACCGTCTGGCGCGTGGCCGTGGTCCGGTACCGGCAGATGACGGTCATGGTGCATGACATGGCGGCGCGGCCTGAATCCGGTCCGGACTTCGTGCGAGCGTTGCTGGAAGGCGTCGGCACAGCGTCGGTCAAAGAGGATGGTTATGTCGCGAGTGTGCGGCATGAAGCCTCTGCCGGCCTTGCCGCCTTGCAGTCGTTTTCCCGTGAGGCTCGCGCCGCCTTTTTTTCTTCGACATTTCGATCACCCGAACCTCCTCCCGCGATAGAAACCATCCATGCCCTCGCCCGCCCCCTCGTTTACAAACGTAACCGGACGATGCGCCTGTATGCCGATCAGGCGCGCCGCGCCCTCCGCGTGACGGATGCCACGCTGGCAGAACTTGCCGTGCGGCTTCCCGAAAAGGGGGAACTTCCGGATACCGGAAACTGGAAAGTTTTTCATCCGTCCAACCTGATCGGGCGTGTTGTGCTCTACATGCAACTCCCTTCTTTCAGGCGCGCTGCCGAAGTCCGCCTGGCGTACCTCTCCTGCCAGTCCGCCCTGCGCGCCTTTCTCGCCGCCCGGCTTCACGAACTCGAACACGGCGAACTGCCCGCAACGCTCGACGACCTCGTCCCCGGCTACCTGCCTGCGGTGCCGCTTGATTACATTGACCGCCGCCCGATCCGCTACGACCGCGACCTGCGCGCCGTCTGGTCACTCGGTATGGAAAATCTCACGACACCTCCGCCGGTTCCGGGGAAAAACGAAATCTGGTACAAAGCCATCTATCGCTTTCCGGCCATCAAGCCGGAGCAGGCGCAGTAGCGTGTCGATTCCTGTCGATTCAAATCGACATCAGTCAAATCACTCCCGCGCTCGCTCCTCCCCCCCCCCCCCTTCTCTCTGCGTGATTGCCACACGGCCCCTTGTCATTGTGGCGGAGCGGAGCCGCCGCCATTCTTTTGCGCCTCAATGTTTCTGCCGGCGCACGCTTGGTCCGGCAAACCAGTCGCCGGTGACCAGCACCGATCCCGGATGCTCGGGAATGCCGCAGACGTTGCGGTTGATCTGGTCGATCACCAGGTGAACGGCCGCGCGCCCCGTCTCGAAGTTGTTCTGGCGAATGCCTGCCAGGTGACGCCAGGAATCGGCCAGATCCAGATGGGCGATACCGACCTCCTCCGGAATGCGGCAGCCCGCCTCGCGCAGGTAAGCCATCGGTTCCTCGGCGGATACGACGATGGCATCCGGCTGTCCCTTTTCGAACCAGCGCAGGAACGCGTCGCGTTCCCAACGATCCACCACCAGCGGGGCGGGCGCCTCGCATCCCCGGATCTCCGTCCAGCCCATGTGAGCGGACAAAGCCCGGTAATTGGCGCGTAGTGACCGGTCAAGGACAAAGCCGGTCCGCCTGTAACCGAGCGCCGCCAGCTCGTCCATCACCAGCCAGGCGTTGCCGTAAATGTCGGCCATGCTCAGGTGCGCGTTGAACTCCCTGACCGGGGAGCCGAGGGCGGCGAATGCGTAGTTGCCCCAGCCCGACAGACACCATGCCGGCACGCTGCCTCCGCGAAAAACAACGCCCGGCACCCGCCGCGCGCGCAGCCGGGAAAACACCCGCCGGGGCGACTCCTGGAATTCGCCCCACAACATGCCTTCCAGAATAAAACCCGTCTCGTCGCACGCCGCCCGCTCGCCGTCGCGAAACCGGGCGAACGTCGAATGTCCGCCCTCTTCCTCCGGCATCCACCCCGGCGAAAACGACACGATGATCGCCCGCACCTGTTGCCGCGCCGACCGCCGCCGGTGTTGCGACATCAGCGCCGTCACCATCGGATTGGGCCGGTAGCCGCACTCCGCGGCGATGGCCTTGATCCGGCGCCGCGTTTCCTCCGACACCTTGGACCGGTTGCGCAGCGCGAAACTTACGGTCGCAATGCTTACTCCGGACCGTTTGGCAATATCACGATAAGTCGGTTGTTTTGAACTCATTGCAAATCAAAGTCAGGCAAACGTGTTAACCTCAAAACACCTTGTTCTGCTATTTGTGCAATCCACTTTTTTATAAGTGATCAGGCTCTCCCGCCCGGTTCATCACCCGTCAACCGACCCGCAAAACACCATGCAAACCATAACAAAATTTTTCACACGCCTTGCCTTTATCGCATCCGTCGCGCTCCTGCTTTCCGCATCCCGACTGCACGCGGTCGTAGTTACCGATCCACTACTCACGACCGGATCCGGCTCCATGAACAAGGACACCGGCAGCATCGGCATCACGGAAATTGCCGCAGGCAGCACCGCGCAATCCATCCTTGAGGCGACCGCCGGCTTCGCCGTCGTCAAGGCCGGTTTCGCCACGTTCGAGAAGTATAATGCCGGCGCCTCGACCAACACGTTTTCCTTCACCGCTTCCACGCGTCCCGATGTCCGTTTCTCCATCGCGAGTGACAGCACCAGCGTCAACGCCGACGCCGGACGCGAGATGACGAACCCCGGTTATCTGGCGACCAGCAGCGGCTGGCGCCTCATCAACGGAGGCGGGACCGGTTACGTTAAAGGCATCATCGAATTCGGCTCGCAAGACTCCGATACGTTCACGGCGGACGAGGGTGTGGGTGTTGCCGCGGTCGGCTTCCTGCTCACCGCGCCCAATGCCAACGACATATTTACCCGTTCCCCGTCCGTCACCACCGTCTTCAAATCCACCACGGGCGTGATTCTCTCCACGCAAACCGTTTCCGGTCTTTCGGCCTCCTCGCATGGCCTTTACTTCGGCTACAAAACCACCGGCGACACGCTCATCGGCTCCGTTGAAATTTCCGTCACCGTCACGGCATTGTCCGGAAAAACCGCAACCTTTTCGCTCAACAACTTCGGCTTTGCTCCCGCGGGCGTCGCTGTCCCCGAACCCGCCCATGCCGCCTTGCTGATCGGGTTTGGCATCGCCGCGATTATCGTCTGCCGCGCTTGCCGGCACTCCCGCTGATTCCGGGCGGGGGGGGGGGGGGGGGGGGGGCGGG
>JAISAX010000055.1 GCA_031266495.1 Opitutaceae bacterium | reverse complement strand
TTGTGGGGTGTGGGGTGCCCACCCCCGCGCCAGGCGAACAACATTGGCTTATCTCACTTGTCGGGTCGCGCGCGGGTTTCGCACGCGAAGCCCCTGCGTCCGGAACCTCCCTCCATTTATGAACAATTCCCTGCTTCGTTTTACATTTCCAGGAATCGCCGCGCTGTCCGGTATGGTCATGATTGTTATCAGTCCGTTCGCATCCGCCCGGCTGAATGCAAACCCTCCGGAGACGGGACGCCTGATTTATATCTCGCCGGATGGCGATGACCTGGCCGCGGGGAATGCCACAAGTCCGCGTCGTTCCATCCAGAAAGCCCTGGATACAGCGCGCCCCGGAGACGTGATCCGGTTGTTGCCGGGCGTTTATGTGACCAGAGTCAAGTTCATGCAAGGTGGCGCCCGCGAGCACCCTGTAACCCTGGAAGGCACGGATGGCGCAATTCTGGACGGACGGGAGACGTTTGTCCCGACATGGAAACCGATGCCCGATATAGCACCCCATGTTTACTCTTCACCGGCGCCGTTTGAACCAAGGCATGTGGTCGCCGCCGGACTGGTCGTCCCTCTGCTTAATGAAAGGAAAGTCGGGAAAGACTCGCTATGGAAAGAACTCTTTCGCGACGGCATTCGCAAGCGCTGGGAAGGCGTAGGCGCACTGGCTCTATATCGAAGCAGGGAAAAGGATCTGTTGATACGGTTTTCGGACAACCGCAACCCGAATGATGTGCAGCTTGATTTCTCCCCGGTGGATTCGGCAGTGGCAAGTATTGAGGCAGACCGTTGTGTAGTGCGAAACATCGGGATTCGCAATGCCGTCCATGGCATTGTCATCCGGAACAGCACGGGGGCGGCGGTCGAACACTGCCGCATTGGCCGTACCCGTAATGGTATCATGGTAACGACGGGTGCGGACAGGTGCAGCATTCGTTTTAACGAGATTACCCTGAACTCGGCCGGGGTCAACTATGCGTCAACAAACAGGAGGGAATGGTGGAGTCCGTTGGCGTGGGATTTGTGGATGGCTTACAAAACATATGGCTTTGCCGATGGCAGAGCCATCCATATGGATCGCTCGACAGGCGGACATCGCATTCACGACAATTATATTCACAATCATTGGGATGGCATTTCAGCGACGGGGTGGGATGCCTGGAAATCCACGGCAAAACAGCGTATGGCCCGGGTTGAATATAATCGGGATGTCGATATTCATCACAACCGCATCGAGCGGATGAATGACGACGCCCTTGAACCCAATGACGGAGGGATAAACCAGCGCTGGCATCATAATTTTATACAAAAAGCCCGTTGCGGCTTGCGGCTCAAGCCCATTGACAAAGGTCCCGCCTTTTTTTGGGCGAATCAGTTTCAAGGCAACAGCGAAGACATCCGTTGTTACGGCGAACTTGAACTGAATCCCGGTATGGTTTATGTGTATCATAACAGCGGCACTGCCAGCCATGCGATCAACAGCAACAAGATTTCCGGCATTGGCACGCCCAATTATTATTTTTTGAACAATCTGTTCCATGCCGAAAGCTGGTGGAGGAATTTTTTATCCGATCCGCCCAACTGGACGGGTGATTACAATGTCTATGTGCGCCGTGGCAATTCACCGGATTGGGTTGCCGGGAAGGAGTTGGCGCAAACGTTGCATATTGATCCGCACAGTCGTTGGGTGGATGCGAAGAGCATGGATTCTCCCTATGTGAACGAGGGAGCGGGTGATTTCCGGCTGACTGACGGAGGCCCGGCACGTGGCGCCGGCGCCGGCAGTGTCTTGTTATCAAGGATAACGGGGCGGCAGTTGCCGGGATTGGAAGAATTCGCGACGCACTCCAACCTGACGGATGCCGGGGCATTGCCATATGGCGCGCCGTTTATTCAAATCCCGAGGAAGAGGGAACACGTCGAAGTGGAACCGGCAGGTTTCTGGCCTTGATCATTGTCAGAGGCATTTTTTGATCGATGATATAATGATGCTACGAACGTCACCTGCAAACCTCATCATTGACACTGACATGGGCAACGACGTGGACGACGCCCTCGCGCTCGCCCTGGCTCACAGCCTCGAATGGCGCGGCGCGTGTCGTTTGCTCGCCGTGACGCTGACCAACCCCGATCCGCTGGCCGGTGTTTACGTGGATGCCCTCAATCGCTTTTACGGACGCCCGGGCATCCCCATCGGCATCTCTCCGGATGCGCCGCGCGTCAGTGCCAGCCGCTTCCTGTCCGTCGCCCAAGCCACCGACCCCGCCACCGGCGACCGCCTGTATCCGTCAGGGCATGATGCGCGCACCGCGCCGCGATCACTTGACGTTTTGCGGCGCACACTGGCGGATGCGCAGGATAACAGTGTGGTCATTGTCCAGATCGGTTTTTTCACCAACCTTGCCGCCCTTCTCGACAGTCCGCCCGACGCCGCCAGCCCGCTGGCCGGAACCGGCCTTGTAAAACGGAAAGTCCGCTTCCTCTCGCTCATGGCAGGCGCGTTTCTCCCGGTTGACGGGAACGAGCACCGGCTGGAGTTCAACGTGCGTCACGCCATTCCTGCCGCGCAACGTGTGGTTGCGGACTGGCCCACGCCCGCGGTCTGGAGCGGCTGGGAGGTCGGCAACGCCATCCGTTTTCCCGCCTCCGCAATCGATCATGGATACGCCTGGGCGACCCGGCACATCCTGCCCGAGTCCTATCAGGCGTTTGAACCCACCCCGCACGAACGCCCGACATACGATCTGACATCGGTGCTTCATGCCGTCTGGCCGGAACACAGCCACTTCAATCTTTCAGAACCGGGACGGGTGATAGTGGAGAATGATGGTTTCACCCGTCTCGCACATGCTCCAACGGGTGAGGGACGTGACCGCATCCTTTCAGTTACCCCGATTCAGGCAGCCCGCCTTCGTGGCCTGTTTGAAGCGCTCTGCACCGAACCCTCCCCGGTCTGATCTGTCCGTAACTGAACGGATGTTACGCGGCGCGGATCGGCCGCAGGGGCTTCGCTTGCGAAGCCCGCGAGCGACCTGACATAAGGAACCGTAATGAAATAACCCGTGCAAATCTGCCTGGTCTTGAAGAGCGAGCCAGCGTCGCTGACTCGGTCATTTATTCCCAATCCGGTAAACTCCCTCGTCAGCTCCTTGGCTCCCTCTTCAATCCCGGCGCATCTTTGCTCTGTTTA
>JAISAX010000032.1 GCA_031266495.1 Opitutaceae bacterium | reverse complement strand
CGCGAAGGACGCGAAGGATGCGAAGAACGGAAAGAGTGAAATTGAAAAACCCGATCACTTCATTGGCTACGGCGGAATCGGAAAACATGATACCGGTAATTCCCTCTTCGCGTCCTTCGCATCCTTCGCGGTAAAAAAAATCCGGATTCTCCCTTGAAATTTCAGAGATCGGCAGGGCGGATCGTTATGACGAATTTTGCTGCCGCGCGCGGTTCGTCAAGCTCTAGGTAAAAACCGGCGCGGCGGGCCGGCGGAGGCAGATCGGGCGATGATCCCTGGTAAAGCGTGAACGCCCCGCCGCCAGTAATGGAAAACTCAACACGCATCACCACGCCGTCCGCAAATTCGACATCGACCGAGGCGCGATCCCGGCACGAAGCCGCGCGCACATCCTGCCAATACGTAAACGCCTTCGTGCGACCCTTCGCGAACTCCGCCATCTCCACGGGCCGGAAAACGGCCCCCTCCCCCCCCCTCCCCTGCTGCTGCCGTGCCGGAAGCATTTTTCCCTGCAACTGCAAGGAAAGTCCCAGGCGCGCCGTCACGCCCGGATTCTCCAGGGCCACGCCGGTTTCCTCCACCAGCGCATCCCCGTCGATATGGAGACGCCGGCTCGCCTTTGCCCCCGTGCCCGAGCGCAACGACTCCGGCGCGTTCTCCCAACCCCACGGCGGCATCCGCGTGTTGCCGGACGGCCAGTACCGGGGTTGCTCCGCCTCGACAACACCGGCCTCCGGATCGAAACGGACGAGTTTGCCCGGATCCCAGGCGCGCTGCCCCTCGCCATCGACGAGCGGCACGTTGTGGTTGAGGCCGCGACGGTAATACCAGGTGGTGCTTTGCGCGCTGTATCCGACATTGCCCGGATCGTGACTGATGTCCACGCCGTCGAACGAGGCCGACCAGTTGAGGGCTTCGCTTTGCTGGTGCGAACCGACGACCTGCCCGTAGTGGAAAAACAATTGCCAATGTCCTTTTTTGATCAGCGCAAAGCGGGTGGATTCCATGTTGCGCGAGACGACCGGAGGCAGGACATCGGAGGCTTTTCGGGAGCCGCCCGCCAGAACCTCGGGCGGATCGATTAGGGTTTCCCAGGAGCGTTCGCCAGACTTCGCCGCGAGCTCGAGGCCGAGTGTGGTTGGCCAGATGCGGCAGGCGTGGGCAAACCAGCCGGAAGGCCTTCGGGGACGTCCGCCGTTGTCCGCCGGATTGGGTCCCGTGCCATCGGGAAAACGGATGAGGAGCGGCGCAATCATGAGGTTTTGTACGATGGAGGCTTCTTCGCGGATGAGGTCGGCCTGGCCGACAAGCCCGGCGAAGGTGAAGAGGGGGGCCGTGGCCATGATGATGAAGTCGTTGTAACCCATCGATTGCTCGTACCAGAAGTAGTCGCTGGTGACGCCGCGCCGGAGCTGTTCGCGCACGCCATGCGGGCCGTCCAGCGCCTGGGCGAGGAGGGCGTCGCTGCGGTAGAGGAGGCCGATCTGCGCCTGCGTGGCCCGTTGCCAGAGCGCGATGTTGTGGATGGCCTGGCCGGTGCGCGCCAGAAGATCGGCCTCGGGTTTGAAGAGTTTGTCGAACCAGGCCTGTCGGCGGGCGGGCGCGGCATGGTCGAACACGAGGCGCGCGGCTTCGATGAGGCGCGAAACAATCACGGCGTCATCCAGACTCTGATACCCGAGATGCGAGTTCTTGCGCTGCGCCACGCCTTGGCCCCAACCGGTGTAATTGTCGGCGTAAAAATCGAGTTGCGACGCCACCCATTCGGCGTAGCGGTCGTCTCCGGTAAAGCGATACACGCGGGCGATGTCGCCCATTTTTCGCGAATGGTTTTTGCGAAAGGCGCCGACCCAGGCACGGAAAATTGCGGGCGTGTTTTTGAGGGAAACCGGGATTTTTTCGCCGGAGCTGCTCGTGATGTGATCGGTGTCTTCGCCGGGCACGTCCGGCGTCCAGACGAGCCAGGCGCCGTCGGTGGGGCTGATGAATTCGTGGTTCCAGCCGGCTTCCCATCCGGCGCGGTCGCGGTGGCGGGCCATCCAGGCGTCGGCGCCGTTTTTTTGTTCGCGGACCCACGCGTCCCACGCGGGATCGGTGGCGGCGCGTCGCCGGGCGCCGTCCCAGTCCTCGCGGGGAGTGCGGTAAGCGGAGCCGTCCGGCTGGAGGATTTTCAGGCCGTAGGCGGCAAACGCTTTTCCCGGATCCGGTTTGGGAAACTCGGGAATGGGCGCGGGCGCGACGGCGACCGGCGGGGTTGTCGCAGGGCGGGTCGCGCCGGCATCGGTCGGAAACTCGGCGGCGGCGGATGCGGGAGCGGCGGAAATCGAAAAGTCATCAAAATGCGCCGTCACGCGGTTGCCGCCGAACGAATGCACCCATGCGGCGGCGAACGCCGTCCCTGCCGGGGCCGTGCCTGCCAGCGTCAGGGCGGTCCAGTCTTTGGCGGCGGGCGGGATGACCCGGAGCAGTTCCTTGCCTCCGCCGGTCGGAGAAGCCGGAACGATGCGTTTCCGGCTTGCGTCATAAAATTGCAGATACACCGCGATGCCGTTGCTCCTGATGAGGCGGGCATGGAAATCGAGGCGGTATGTCTCGCCTGCTTTCGCCGGGAAAAAATCCGAACGCGCGCTGCTGCCGGCCTTCGTGTCGTCATCGACGACCAGCAGGCCGAGTTTTCCGGTGCGCGCGGCTTCGGGCGCGACCTGGCTCATGCTTTTGTCCGCCGCCGGGATGGTCCAGCGGGCGGCGCCGTCCTCGAAACCGGGATTCGGGAACGGCAGCGCTGTTGGCGTTGACCGTGCTGGTGCTGACGCCGCGGTTGTAGTCACAAGACCTGACAAGCCGCATGTCACGACAAGCGCCAGGCGTGTTGCAAGTGCCACGAAGGAAGCGTGGCGGCGGCGGGGGATCGTTGTTTGGGGGATCGTTATTTTTGACATGGCTAAACGAATGTTACGCGGCAAAGCGTAGTGAAGTGGCTGTCCATGGATTGTGCAGGGGCTTCGCTTGCGAAGCCCGTGAACGGGACATGTGTCGATCTGAAAGATCCAGGGAGCGGGAAGTGTCCGGGGAGCGGATCGGAAGTGTCCGGGGAGCGGAAAGGTCCGGGGAGCGCACGCGTCTCGCGTGTCGGTTTTGGCGTCTCGCCAAAACCCGTTGCCTCTCCGCTGTCCGCCTCCCGCCGTCCGCCGTCCCCGGATTGCCCGGCGAGACGCCGGGCAATGCACGCGAGACGCGTGCGCTCCCCGGACCTTTTCGATCCACCGGACCTTTCGCCGAACGCTAACCGGCGCGATGGAAACAGCGGCGGCGAACAAGTATCACCAGAGCAATGACGCCGCCTGCCAGAAGGAGCGCCGCGTGCGCAGGCTCGGGAACGGCGGGGGCGGCTGTGCTCACAACGAGATTGGTCAGGCGAATGGCTTGATTATAGTCGAGCACTACATCGGCGTCGGTGTAGAGAAAGATTTTGAACGTCACGGCGCTGTCCACTGCCTTGAAATCGAAGCCGGCAACGCTGGAGAGATCAAATGTCGCGGGGCCTCCCTGGGTTACCCCGTTCGGTTGGTTCGTCATGGTTGAGGTGCCGACTGTATATGTCGTGCCGCCAACGGTGGCCACCAATGCGTAGTTGGCGGCAAATACAGCATTTTTGCTTCCATCAATATCCTGGGTAAGCATATTGAAAGATACCGTGCCGATACTGATCGTCTCCCCTGTCCGGGGTGTCAGGGTAAACTCGAAATAGCGGTTTCCCGCCAGCGCATTGTCCAGACTTGTAGCCAGTATCGCACTACTGCTCCCATTACTCGGCGCAAGGCGGGAAAAGGCATGACCGTTGCTGCTACTGAAACCGAAGTTTCCAGCGGCGGCACCGTCAGCCGATGCCGACATGGCCGTGGCGGTGATGGTTGTGGCAATGTTGGTCGCCACTCCGTTCTTGTTGTTGCTATCCAGCCCATACGTCACCAGGACGCTCTGGGCAGAAAGGCTGGCGGTGACCAACACCGCGACGGCAATGGATGTGATAGCAGGAATGAATATGCGTGGTTTCATGGGAGGATGATATACGTGGTTTGTGTTTTCTGACGAAGTGAACGGGTTGTGATGAGCAGAGGGGGGGGGGGATGGAATCATTCTTTTTTCGGTTTGGGCCAGCGGTGGGAA
>JAISAX010000022.1 GCA_031266495.1 Opitutaceae bacterium | reverse complement strand
TTCGGCCACCTCTGGTCCGACCGTTTCAAGAGCGTTCTCGTCGACTCCGGCGGACGCGTCGCCGAAATCATGGCCGCCTACATCGACCTCAACCCCGTCCGCGCCGGCCTCGCGACCGATCCCTCCGAGTATCGTTTCTGCGGATACGCGGAAGCCGTCGCCGGCAACCCGCTCGCCCGCGCCGGCCTCCGCTCCGTCATCGAAGGCCGTGACTGGAAGGACATCCAGGCCGGCTACCGGCAAATGCTCTTCGGCAAAGGCGCCGCCCCCCGCGAGGGACAGGGCGAAATCCCCGATGCAGACTTCCGGCGCGTCATGAGCAAAAAGGGGCAGCTTCCCCTCCCCGCGCTCCTCCGTCACCGCATCCGCTACTTCACCGACGGCGCCGTCCTCGGCTCGCGCATCTTCGTCGCCGGCTACATCGCCGCGCACAGGTGCCGCGCCGCACTCCCCCGCCGCAAATCCCCGCATGCCCTGCCGCTCGTCACCGACTGGCACACCGACCTCTCCTCCCTCCACTCCCTCCGCCGCAACGCCTTCGGCTGATCCGCACCGCCACACACGGACGGGCCTCTGCTTCCTAGCAGAGGTTTCCCGGCTCCAATCTTCCTCCCGTCTCCGGGTGTATCAAGGCGTGCGAAACAGAAGGTATTGAAAAGGAGAAAGCGACGAATGGAACGACAAGGATCCTTGTGGATTGTGGATCGGTAGAGAGGCAGGGAGCCGGGGAGGCTGGCTGACGGCCCGTCCAACGGTGAGGGAACCGTCGTTCCTGATTGGCCGTCGCCTCCTCCGGGAGGACGACGGCGATGTATCCGGTTTTCCGTTTTATCCTGCGGCGGGGAGCAGCTTGGCGCATCCGGGGTCGAACGTGGCTTCGACGCCGAACCGGTCTTCCGTCAGAGTGACGGATTTCGTGTCAAAATTGGCGATGAAGAGCCACGTGCGGCCATCCAGTCCGGTTATCCGAAGGGCGCGGATGATCGCTTCTTTATCGTCGAAATGGAGACGGGAGGCCGTCGCATCATGCTTTTGAGCGAAGGCAGCGGTTTGACCGGCATTGACGGAAGCAAGCGACACCCAGCCGGCATCGAGGAGGACTTCACCCGCCTCGAACTTTTTCGGACCCGATTCGCAGGGCCAGCAGAGATGTTCGACGTGGAGCGAGCGCATCGCGCCCGCACGGCGGTGATGCGAACGATGGAGGGCGAGTGTACCGGAACCGTAGAGGCCGATGGCGCCGATCCGGTTGTCGATGTTCGCCCAGCGACTGTCGAGCTTGAGCAATTCGTCCTGCGGCGCGGGCGCGACGAGATCGAGTTCCCCGGCTTCGCTGAAAAGACGGCGGCGATAGCCGTTGAACAGATCGTTGGGCACGTTGAGATGCAGGCCCTTGATCGCGGCCACGTAACCGCGACGGTTGCCCATCCGGCAGTATTGCAACGCCACTACGGTGTGATCGTCCGGCAACGCGGCGAACGCAATCTGGTGCAACGCGGAGTCTGTGCCGCTCCAGCTTTCCGCCAGCAGGAGATCAACCCCTTCGTAAACGGAACCGCAGGTCACGAAACCGCCATCGAAGGCGTCCACGTGATACCGGTTCACTCGCCGGTGAAGTTTCCACTGGCCGTGCGTCGGATGTGCATGGTGGCAGAATTCGACGAGGCCGCCGAGGTTGTGCTCCCACTCGGCCAGGTGGCCGTCGTCGGGCGGCAGGCAAAGGCCTTGCGCGAGGTTGAAGGCGCGCCACGAAAACGAGGCAAAACGCGTGGGGCTGCGATGCAGCGCCGCGCCGTGTTCAGGCTCGGACCATGTGATGGAATTTTCGATTTTCGATTCCCGATTTTCGATTGATTCGGGATTTTGGGCGGATGCATACGCCGCCACCATGCCGAGCGCGCAGGCGCGGTCGGATTCGAGCCGGGTGTAGTAGAGCGGACTCTGGCGACGCAGTCCGGCGAGGCGGACTCCATAAAAATAACCGTTGCCCGCCGGGTCGGCGGTCGCCTCGTGTTCGATGCGGGCGAGTTGGGGCGGGAGTTTTCCAGTCGCCGCCGGATCGCCCAGCCGGTCGGCGGCGTAGAGCAGGGCGGGCATCAGGTACTCCTGGCAATAGGCGTAGCGCACCCGGGTGTCGCCGCCGATGCGGGCGAGGCGTCCGTCGTCGAAGATCATTTGCCGGAGCACGGCCCAGAGATCGGCCTGATGGTGGTCGAGCGTTTCGGGACGCGGCAGGTCGGCCGCCTTCAGGTCGAGGTGCAGCATGGCGGCGTTGCTCACGCAGATCGTCATGTAACCGACATTCAGGTACGTGTGATGATCGAGCGCGTAGTTGGGGAAAAAGCAGGGGCCGATGTGGCGATCGCGGACAGGCTTGCCGGCCACGATGCGGTCGTCGGTGGCGTCGGTCGCCACGCTCACGCCATTAATCAGGAAGGTGTGCGCGCGTTCCTGCCAGTCGGTGGCGTGCGGGTGATCCGGATACATGACGGAGGCGCGCCAGAGAATGGCGCCGTTCCAGATGTTGGATTCGGGATCGTTGCCGCCTTCGTGCGCCCAGCGGGTGGCGGTGATGCGTTTTTCGGGGCCGCGGTGGTAGTCGGTCAACAACCAGTCCGCCTCGCTGCACAGCATGGCGCGGAGCGCGGCGTGGTCGGCTTCGGTAAAATGAGGTTGCAGTAATTGCACGCCGTACATCATGCGCTCCACGCCGAGCGCGCTGATCCAGGTGTGCCCCCACTTTGCGCCGTCGGTGCAACAAAAAGCCCCGCTCTTGTGGCTGGCGAGGTTGAAGCGCAGCGCCGCCAGCGCCCGGCCAATCGCCCATTCCGTATCGGGAAACCTGATGCGCTCGCCGAGACAGCCCAGCGCGGCGAGGGCAGCCGCGTATTTTTGTTGGGTCTGCACGCCCCAGCCGTCGTAACCGGTGCCGTAGGTGCCGAAAGCAGGCTGGCCGGCCGGCGAAGGGACATCGCTCCAGTCGACCTCGACGGCGCGCGCCCAGTTGGCGAGAAGTTGCAGGGAAACGAAAGACGGATTTCGGGACATGATTGAAACAGGAAGAACAGGGGCCGGATGCGGACAATGGCGGCGGATTGTTAGCGTAACAATGCAAGATCAGGGATGAACCACAGAGCTGGCCAAGACACGCTCCGTCTTATGGACTTCTCGTGTCTTGGCCAGCTGTCCTACAAGACACGAAGGTCAATCACGGAGAAAACAGGAAAACGAACAGACAGGATAGATGTAAGGCAGGAGCGCCGAGCCGGGACTCTGTGGGTTTGTTGCTCTGTGCCTTTGTGCTTACAATGCGGCCAGATGAACCAACATGTTGGTCCATGTGTCCACAGATCCTTGATGATCAAAAAATTGGCTGCGTGCTTCAGCACGCCTCTTGTTTGCGGCGCCAGTCCGCAA
>JAISAX010000012.1 GCA_031266495.1 Opitutaceae bacterium | reverse complement strand
GCTGAAGTATTCGAACGCCGGTCCGCATTCCCACGGATGCCAGCCCGATTCCCAGGTCACGTTGGGCACGTCGATCCGCCGCCGGTAGAGGGCGGGGAACACGCTCAGGTCGAACCGCAGCCCGAGCCGCCGGTCGGCGATGTGTGAGGCGCCGGCATAACATTTTGAATACGGCCCCCAGTCGGGCAGCGAGAGATCGTGGTTTTTCGGAGTAAACATGACGCGATGGCGAAGTCGGGTTGTCGGGACCTCCGGGTTTTTGTCAATGCCACGCATGGCGACGTCCTCTTGTTTTTTTTTCACGAAACGATTTCGCAAGCGACCCGTTGTGAGGACGGCAGTTTCTTCCAGGCACCCATGCCGCCTGCTCCGCTACACCCCGGCGCAGATCCAGGCGGACATCCACCTGGCTTGACAGGGGGAGGGGAGACCGGATACACCGTAACCGATATGGGCCTGACAGAAAAAACGAAAGAGGCCGTCCGCTGGACGGAGATCGTGAAGCGGGGCAACTCGTACTATATAAAAATCCCCGAAGACATGCACATGGAGTCCGATGTGGTGGAGATAAGCCCGAGCGGGACCGGTCTCTGGGTGACAGACCCCGCCCTGAGAGAGCGCCGCCTGGCGAAAGCCTTTGCCGAGTATGATGTGCAACAGGCCCGGCGGGCGACGACAAAACGCAGTCAGGCAGGACGGAAAAAGTAACATGGATACACTGACGACGATCGTGAAACGAGGGAAAACGCACTACCTGCGAATCCCCCCCGAATTGAAAAAATTCCCGTCGAAACGGCTAAAAATCTACCGTAGCGGAGACGGGCTAAACATTGTCGATCCGGTCGAATCCCGCGAATTGTCAAAAGCCTTGCGAGCGACCCGGGAAAAATGAACCGCTACCTTCCGGATACGAATGTGTATGCCACCTACGCGAAGGGCGAGGATGCCGCGCTCATTCGCAAGGTGGATGCGCACATGGAGGATCTTGCCCTCTCCACGATAGCCTTGGCGGAGATGGAATACGGGTGGCAAAAGGCCCCCATGGAGACCAGGCGGATAGCCCGGCAAAAAGCACTGGTGGCGAAGCTGGAACCCAAGCCATTTGATCAAAAATGTGCGAACCTCTATGGCAGGATAAAAGTCCGGATGCTGCATCGTCAGACCAATGCGCACCCGATCGGCGAACGCGACATGCTGTTGGCGGCCCATGCGCTGGCGATCGGGGCCGTGCTGGTGACGCACAACACCCGCGAATTTTCCGCCATCCCCGGCCTCGACGTCGAGGACTGGCAGGCCTGATCCGCCTCCCGCCTCCGGTCGGCGATGTGCGATGCGATGGCTGAGTCGGGTTGGCGGAACCTTCGGGTTTTTGTCAATGCCACGCATGGCGACGTCCTCTTTTTTTCCACGAAACGATTTCGTAAACGCCCCGTTGTCGGGACGAGAGATTCGCGCAAACGGTGAACGCCTTGTTTTCAAACTCTGTCCGCCATGCCATCGCCATCTCTATCGCCATCGCCATCGTTATCGCCATCTCTTCTTCTTGATCCTGACACACCGTGGATTCTTTCGCCCGACGAACCGGAGCCTGTGCGCCGCACCCTCGATGACGTCCGGAACGACTGGTATGATGTAATGGGCCATCTGCCCCTGCTGCTCGATTCGCCGCCCGAATCGGTCAGCGGACCCGTCATCTACCTTGGCTCGCACCACGCAAGGCTGAAGGAACTCGTGCCCGAATCCTTCGCGGCGCCGGAGTGTTTCCTGCTCCGGACCCAAAAGGACGCCGGCGGACGTACTGCAATTGTCGCTACGGGATCCGGTATCCGGGGCGCCATTTATGCCATCTACTGTTTTTCGGAAAAAATCCTCGGCGTCGATCCGTGGCATTACTGGGTGGACAAGCGGCCCGTCTTTTCGGGACGGGCGGAGGTTCCCGCCAGTCTGGATTTTTCCTTCGGCCCGCCGACGTTCAAATGGCGCGGCTGGTTCCTGAACGACGAGGATTTGCTCAACGGCTTCGCGCCCGACCCCTTGCGGGAAAATGTCTTCTCGCTGGATCTTTACGACAAGGTTTACGAAACCCTCCTTCGGCTGAGAGGCAACATGGTGGTTCCGGCCACTTTTCCGTTTCCCGACGAGCGCTGCCAGGAACTGGCGAGCCGCCGCGGACTGGCCCTGCACATGCACCACGTCCTTGGCCTGGGACTCAACACGTATCGGTGGCCCGATGACATTCCTTATTCCCATTCGAAGCATCCGGACACTCTTGAGGCGCACTGGAAAACATGCGTCGATGCGTTCCGGGACAAGGAGGTCATCTGGACGATCGGCTACCGCGGCAGGCACGACCAGCCGTTCTGGGTGCATGACGACGATGCCTCCCGGGCTACCGACAAGCAACGGGGCGAAATCATTTCCCGCGCCATGGCCCGTCAGGTGGAAATGGTCCAGGCCGCCCAGCCGGGCGCGCCGATGGTGGCCAACCTTTTCATGGAGGGTAACCAGCTTTATCGCGACGGCCACCTGCGCCTGCCGGAAGGGGTCACGCCGGTATGGGCGGACTTCGGCAACGGCATGATTTGCGACGGCGGCAGTGTCCGGCCGGGCGAAGGGGTCTATTATCACACGGCCATGATGAACAACCGGAGCAACCAGCTCACCGAGATGGTTGGCCCCGGGCGAATTTTCAAGGAGCTTGGCCGCTTCGTCCGCGCCGGAGCCACGGAGTATTTGCTTCTCAATGTCAGCGACATCCGGCCCGTCCCGCTTTCCTCGGACTGCGTCATGACATTTGCCTGGAACGCCGCGCCGTGGCTGGACAAAAATCCGGCGGACGCGGCGGACGATTTTTTTCTGGACTGGTCGCGCCGGATGTATGGTGACGGGATCGCGGACAGGGTGCGCACGGTTTGCCGCCGGTATTTCGCGGCGCCCTTCATGCGCGACGAGGAACGCACGCTGGGCGAACACTATCTCTGTTCCTGGATTCTCCACTACCACGCCCGCCAGTTCGAACCGGCGCTCGGGGAAAAGGACGACCTGTTCGGCAAGATGGACCGGTTGGCCGATGCCGTCATCGAATATTTCCATCCGGAGGGGCTTCCCGCGTTTCCCGAATTCCTCGGCGGAACTTTGGCCGAGGGACTGGCCGTCGCCCGCGGGAACATCGCGCACTTTGAACCGCTGGCCAGGGACGTGGAGAATCTGTTGCCCGAAATCCCCGCCTCCCGTCGCGAGTTCTGTCGCACCCATATCGGCTTGCAGACCCGTCTTCACCTTCACCTCAGCCACGTCTTGCAGGCCTACATTCTTGCCGTCACGGCCCTGATGGAAAAACGCACGGCGGAGGCGATGGCCCGTATCCGGACCGCACTGACGCATATGGACGAGGTGTTTGCCACGCTCCGCGCGGGAGAAACCGGCAGGTGGCGCGGGTGGTATCGCGGCGACCAGTTTGTAGGGGCAGAGGCGGTACGCGAATTTCTCCGGCAAGTGGAGGCCATGCTGGAGGGGCGGATCATTCCCATGCAAAGGCAGAGAACTCGCTATGAAAAGACCTGCCAACTCGTCGGCGCCAGACGGCGCGACGTCTCTTTCAGCGAAAAAATGCGATACGAAAGAATCTGCGAATACCAGACTGCCTTCGCCGGCCATTTCCCCCTCCTGTATCCAGAAAAATGAACGCTCCCCGAGGCGGGCTGCGGGCCATGACGGCAGCTTGCCCCCCCCCCCCTCCTCCCCGTTTTTTCCCATGTCCACCACTACATTCCTGAGCGAACATCTGCGCACGCCTGTCATCCACGAATGCGATCTCTGTGTCATCGGCGGTTCCTGCACGGGGCTTTTTGCCGCGATTCGTGCTGCCCGGCTGGGCCTGAAAGTCGCCATCATTGAACAACAAAATTGTTTTGGCGGGGTGGCCACCTCCTCGCTGGTCAGCACCTGGCACAGCCTGCTCGATACCGAATACAAGCGCACGATTATCGGCGGACTGACCCCGGAGCTGGTGGCCCGAATGCAGAAACGGCGCGTCGTCCGCGTCGTCGAACGCAGTCACGCCTTCGGCTTCATTTTCAACTCCGAGGAACTCAAAATCGACCTCGACGAAATCGCCCGCGAACACGGGATCAAAATCTGGTTTCATACGAAATTCACTACGCCGTGGCTGGGCGCGGATGGACGGCTCGCAGGCGTCGTCGTGGAAAACAAATCGGGACGCGGCGCCATCCGCGCCCGCTTTTTCATCGACGCCTCGGGCGATGGCGATCTTGCCAGCCGCCTGTGCCTGGAAACGTATTACGCCGGCCACAGTCAGCCCTCGACCACTTGCGCCCGGCTGACCGGTTGGCTGACCCGGAGCGGGGATTTTCGCCAGGCCATCCGGGAAAAAGCCCGAAAATTCAACATCCCGGAAGGTTTCGGCTGGGGGGCCGTTATCCCCGGTTCCGATGTTTTCATGATGGCCGCCACCCGCGTCCTCGGCCTGAACCCGGCGGATGCGGACGGCCTGACGGCTTCCGAGATGGAGGGCCGCCGCCAGATTCGCGCCCTGATGGACATTTTTAACGAAGTCTCCCCCGGCAACCATCTCTCCCTCCAGGCCCTCCCTTCGCACATCGGCGTGCGCGAATCGCGGCACGTGCGCTGCCTCCATCAACTCACCGGCGAGGAGGTGCTCCACGGACGGCGTTTCGAGGACGCCATTGCCAACGGTTCCTACCGCACGGACATCCACCATCAGGACAAACCGGGCAACACGTTCCGGTTTCTCGATGGTCGCGAGGTTTACGAACGTCCCGGCTACCCTCATCAGGAAGGACGCTGGCGTCCCGAGACGACGGAAAATCCCGTTTTTTATCAAATACCCTACCGGTGTCTGGTGCCGCGCGGGCCTCACGAAAACCTGTTGGTTGCCGGGCGGATGATCGATGCCGATTCGATGGCCTTTGGCGCGATCCGCGTAATGGTAAATCTGAACCAGACCGGTGAGGCCGCCGGGGTCGCCGCCTGGCTGGCCCTGAACTCGGGCCGGGCGGCCGCAGCCATCGACACCGCCCGCCTCCGCGCCACCCTTGCCGAGGGAGGCTCGGTCATTATCCCCGACTGACCCCATTCCATGCAAACAAACACACGGACACTCCGCCGGGTATCCCCCCCCCCCCCCCTTCCCTTGCCCGAACCCAGGCCTCGTCTCCAATGGGAACGGGGCGCCGTCTTCAACCGTACCGTATCGTATGGGAGGAGGCCGGAAAAACATACCTTTTCTACCGGGCTTCCGGGTCCGGACCATTCAGTATCGGCTGATCTGATACATCGGGAGCATCGGGGAGAACTCGTCCCTTTCTCCGAATACGGATTCAACAAGAACGCCGTGCTGTTTCCGGAAAAAATCGGCGGGCGTTTCGCTTTGCTCCACCGATCCGAAGCGGCCACCCACCGCCATCTGCCGCGCGAAGCCTTCAACTGGCGCACCTGGAGCCGCGCGCCGATCAAGGACGCTGGCGAAGCGCCCGGTGTGAGCATGTCCCGTAGTCGTCCGGCCAGCGCGGGGTGCCGGGAGATGTCGATGTTCAGTGTCTTCATGCGTCAGGCACCATAAGAAAACAACCTGTAACAAAAATCCTTCCATCCCCCTCCTCCTCCTCCCCCCCCCCGAACCGGGCGACGCTTTGCTGTCGATTCGATCCCCCTGTGAGGGGGGCACGCGAAATGCAGGGCGCGTGTGAAATGCGGGTTTGTCAAAAGGGACAAGCCGGGGCAGGTTGCGGGGCATAATGAAACCCTACGTCAATCCGTACACGGACATCGCCTTCAAACGCCTGTTCGGACAGGAATCCACCAAGGATATTTTGATGGATTTCCTGAACGCGCTGCTGCCCATCGAAACGCCCATCACGAGCCTGACCCTTGCGAACACCGAGGTCACGCGAGCGTTCACGTTGCAGCGGGGCATCCTGTTCGACATCCGTTGCACGGATGAGCACGGTGCAACGTTCATCGTCGAGATGCAGCGCTTGCGCGAAGAATACTTTTTTGATCGTTCCGTTTTTTATGCCTCCAGCGCCATCCGCGCCCAACTGGAGAAGGGGGACAGCGACTTTCGACTCAAGCCGGTCTTTTTTCTGGCGATAATGGACTTCCTGCTCGACGAGCCTGAATTGCGTCGGGACGCCATCCAGGAGATCTCCCTGCGCAACAAGGAGGGATTTGAGGCGTACAAGAAGCTGCGTTTCCTTTTTGTGCAGATGCCGCTTTTCACCAAGAACGTGGACGAACTGGCGACACGACGGGACGAATGGCTGTATGCGTTGCGCGAACTGCCCAAGCTGGAACAGATGCCTGCTCCATTGAAG